>DDBO01000228.1 GCA_002332755.1 Bacteroidales bacterium UBA2030
AAATACCAATACGGCCCGGGTATCCTATGTTTCCGAGGCCTCTGTTCACATAAAGAAACTGGGTTTGATCGGGATTGGCATAGAGACCGGCCCAATGGCGATAGAAATATTTTGCAGGACTCCATCGTATGCCCGCTGTTTCAATGCCAAATTGCATGCCATGGGTATGACCGGAAAGAGTCAATAGTATTTCCGGAGTTTTCTCAATTACAATATTTTGCCAATGTGTAGGGTCATGAGAAAGAAGGATTTTCACCGGAATATGTTCTATTCCATTTAAGGCCTGGAGCACATTGCCACGCTTAGGAAAACGAGAATGAGCCCCCCAGTTTTCTACGCCGGCAATTGCAATGGTTCCTCCTTCCCGCTGAATTACCACATTTTCGTTGTTGAGAAGTTTCCAACCAATCCTTTGATAGAAACTCTTGAGGTCAGCGAGGTTTTTCCGTTTAGCATATGCAGATGGCCATCGTGTATAGCCACCATAGTCGTGGTTGCCAAGAATAGCCAAAACTCCGTCGGGAGCCCGCAAACGTCTTAAGGCTGCTTCGAAAGGCAAAGCCTCGGCTGTTGAATAATTTACCAGATCGCCTGTAAATACTATAAGATCAGGTTTTTGTTCCAATATCAAATCAATAGCCCTATCGAGTTCGGTTACCGAAGCCCAGCTCCCAAGATGTAAGTCGGAAATTTGGACAATACGGTATCCATGAAATGCCGAATGTAATTTTTTAACGGGGAACCAGACCTTGTGCACCCTGAATGATCCTGCCCACCTCAGAATTCCAGCAAGCATACCGCTCAGAAGAAAACCTGCTCCAACTATTCCCAAATTCAGCAAAAAGCGTCTTCGCGAATCTGATTTTAGGGAATCTCTATCTTCTCTCTTCCTACTTACATCCAACACTAAAGACACTATCCATTCAATGAAAAGAAGAAGGGCTGGCAAGGCACGAGTACCGTAGAAAAACAACAAAATAGCAAAATACCAGGTCTTTTGATTATTGCTCCATTGCAAAAAAGGAACGAAAATGACGTATAGCAACCCCGAAATATAGAAAACAAGCGGCACCCAAAAGAGTATCCAAAGGATATATCGCCACACCCCTTTTACATGATTGACTTCGTTGCGGATTCGCCACCAAAGGAAATTGTCAGCAAGCCAAATGAATAACGAAACTGCAACAATAGAAAAATTGTTGGGCATAACCTCCAATCGGGTAACCCAAAGTGAGAAAAAAAACAGTAAAATCCCTGCTATCCAGAAAAATACAAAGGGTTTCAGGCGTTTTCTCAAAACAAAATCCATCTATAAATACAACGGCGCAAAATTACTACTAAAATCGCAATCGGGCTGAAAATCAAGTTAATTTTTAGTTAATCTAATGGAAATGGGGTTAAGGCTTTGGTAAAACAAAAAAATACCCTACTTTTGCACCGCCGTAGTCAATTGAAATGAAACGATAGGCATAGTTCTTTGAGGCAGGGAATTTGAATAGATAGTATAAGCAAAATATCCGGTGAGGTGGGTGAGAGGCTTAAACCAGCAGTTTGCTAAACTGCCGTACGGGATACCGTACCGGGGGTTCGAATCCCCCCCTCTCCGCTCTATCTAACGCTCTCTTACAATGGGAGCGTTTTCTTTTTAAATCTCACAGAAACAAACTGTTACTGTGGTATAAAGTTTCCCATTGAGATTTTTTGTTAAACCTCCAGGATAAAACCTCTGGTAAAAATTCCCCTCTATCAGAAATTCAAGCAAAGAGGATTAGATGGCTGAGAATAATAATACTTTAGAATCCGGTTCTTTATAATAAACATCCTCTTCTCTTAGGTGTATGTTGAATGATTCGCCTCCTCAAAGAAACTATTTCACTTAAGCTTTGATTATTTATTAAAGACAATTTGCCCATTGTTAATCATGACATCCATTGGGTAAAACAGCATTTCCTAAATAGTGTCATCAGCAGGGTATCATGAGCAGGATGCACAGCAGCAAACCCGAATGCATTAATGACTCTCCCAATTAAAGTAACAATGCAGAATCAGTATTGGTACCACTTCGTTCCGTATTGTAGTGTTTCAATGTTAAGAAATATGCCATTACTTAAACCAACTGAAATTCAATTTCTTTAATAAATCCAGAAAGTATGCTTCAACATTAGCTGTAAAATTCAATCCATAAAAATGAGCGAAAACAATTAATCATTGCCTTCGAAACCATCGTCTGGTTGCTATAGTTCAAAAAATCAATGGCAAATAAACTTCTCGGGGTGAAGTCAAATATGGAATACTCCATTTGAACCGTGCTAAATTCCTATCTTTGCAGCCCTTTTTAAATGCCGATGTTATTCAACCCAACAATATTAGAACAACCTGTTTTTAAGAAACTTACAGATGTTGCCCATCATTATCAGGTAGATGTTTATTTAATTGGAGGTTTTGTCAGAGACCTGATTCTGGGAAACCCTGGTAAAGAGATCGACATCCTGGTGGTAGGCGATGGAGTGGAATTTGCACGTAATTTTTCAAAAACACTTGACAAACCGACAAAAGTCACAGTTTATAAAACCTTTGGCACAGCAAGCCTTCATTACCGGGATGACGAGCAGTGGGAACTTGAATTTGTGGGCGCACGCAAAGAATCCTATGCCATCGATTCACGCAAGCCATTTGTGGAGCCAGGTTCACTTGTCGACGATTTAAATCGCCGCGATTTTACCATTAATGCTTTGGCTATTTCGTTAAATAAAGGGGATTATGGCCAATTTTTAGATCATTTTAAGGGACTGGATGACTTAAGAAGCGGCATCATTCGTACCCCGCTCGATCCTGATATCACATTTAGCGATGATCCTCTTCGGATGATGCGGGCAATACGTTTCGCAACCCGACTCGATTTCAAAATTGAACCCGCCACCTATTCCGCCATTCGGCGCAATACTGATCGCCTGGGAATTGTATCCATTGAAAGAATAATGGACGAATTCAACAAGATTCTGATGTGTAATCGTCCGTCAAGGGGGCTGAATCTTCTCAGAGAATCAGGACTAATGGCTCAATTTTTCCCTGAAATTTTAGATCTGGCTGGTGTTGAATACATAGATGGCAAAGGCCATAAAGACAATTTTAAACATACCTTAGAGGTACTCAATAATATCAGTCGTAAATCAGACAATCTTTGGCTAAGGTGGGCTGCATTGCTTCATGATATTGCCAAGCCTGTCACCCGTCGTTTTGACCCCCAAACCGGTTGGAGTTTTCATGGCCATGAAATAGTGGGCTCAAGAATGGTAAAACAGCTTTTTCGGCGTTTAAAGCTCCCTTTAAACGAAAAAATGGAATATGTGGCAGCCCTTGTGCAATTGCACTTAAGGCCCATTGCCCTGGTGGATGAAGAAGTAACCGATTCTGCCATCCGTCGACTCCTTTTCGATGCAGGTGACCTGATTGACGATCTCATGTTGCTCTGCGAAGCAGATATTACATCGAAAAATCCGGAGAAAGTTAGACGATACCTGCGGAATTTTGAATATGTTAAGCAACGCATGAAAGAAGTCGAAGAACGTGACCGCGTTCGGAATTTTCAGCCACCCATTAGTGGTGATCTTATAATGCAAATTTTTGGTATCACCCCCTCTTATCCCGTGGGCCTCATAAAAAATAACATCAAGGATGCCATTCTCGACGGGAAAATACACAATAATTACGATGAAGCCTTCTCCCTAATGCTGGCGGAGGGTGAACGGCTGGGTCTTAAACCTGTCGACAATATGGAAGAATTGAAAGCCAAATTCCGAAAGGACTGATATCTATTTTTTACGACTTGCTATAACCATATAAATTATAAAAGGCACAAACATCAGTACTGTAAATACAAGTATTACTGCAATCCATAACTTGCTGAAATGACCACTGGCAGAGGCAATCATCATCCAATTAACCATACCCAATAGGATAGTTGTTAATAAATTTATCCAGCGCATGAGGCGGGTAGCCATTGTATATTGAAACAAAGCATTTTCCGGTGTTATCTTCACGGGATAATTGAAAATATATGGAAACCGGTTGATTACAAACATGCTTATGGCAAGTACAGTAGCAAGGCCAGGCATTATCAGGATCGACCATTTATTGCCGAAACCATCGGGCCGACCAGCGGCGTCGAAATGTACCACAATTGAGGTGGGTAATTGCTGATATGCCTTAAAAGAAATAGTCCACAAAACTACCAAAGATACCAGCACTAAGGCATCGAGCACCCTGTCGATAATGCGAGGTTCCGGACGAAAGCGCGGTTTTACAGAATTCTGCTGTTTCATTCTTTTTCTTTGGCACAAATATATATGGAAAAAAATGAAGTCGGGTGTTTGCTACCCGACTTCCGATAACAATCATCAAATGTATCTTAATTCATTGATTTTAGGCACACTACTAATTCCTATATAAAACCTTTCTCAAAAGCGTTAAGGCTTAATAAATATTATTCGAAAGCACGGTAGTTATTAAACAGGCAAAGCTGTCATATGGACTATTTCTCCCTCATTTTCGAGGATTGAGCAAACTATTTCATTTTTACCCATCCAATTTTGCCCCATATCTACTCCGGGGTAAACTTTAAAGGAAATCTTACCGACATGGGCCAATAACCATTCTATGACATCGCCCCCTTCGAACCGGTTTTCTTTTACAAAATCCAAATCCGCTAAAAAATAACTTCTGAGTAGAGATTCAGAATTTTTAGCAAACACTTCTTCATTGGAAATATAGTCCATACCTAAAAAATTACCTTTGTTAAAAAAAATCAAACCAGTCTGCTTCTCGGCACATTTCACATTTTTATTTATTTCTCCAGACAATCTAAACCTTATTGAATCGATAATGTCTGTTAAGCTACCGGTCTTGCTCTGGGTCATAAACCGACGATGTTTTTGCGCAATAATATCCCACAATTTACTTTGATTGGACATATATAAATGCTCTTTATGCCCCCAATATTTTTTTGTCTCAAGATTGTTTACAACTTCATTCAGTTTGCTGCTTCTGATATCAGAGGGCATATCTAAATCTCTAAATTTCTCAAAATTTCGAGAAAATCCATAATGCCATCTTCCTCCCTCAATACAACTGACGGGTATTATTACACTGTTCTTTGCACGAATTAAAATACTCACATTAAAAGTTCGGTTTTGTTTCGCTCCCTTCACCTGCTCTCCATCAGTGATTAATACATTT
>DDBO01000053.1 GCA_002332755.1 Bacteroidales bacterium UBA2030
GATGAGCGCCAGTTGCAAGAACAGGTTCTCGACGACATGGATTTGGAGCGTGAGCGTGGCATAACCATCAAGAGTCACGCTATCCAGATGCAATATTCGTACAATGGAGAGACCTACACGCTTAATCTGATAGATACTCCCGGGCATGTCGATTTTTCGTATGAAGTGTCGCGAAGCATAGCAGCTTGCGAGGGTGCGCTGCTTGTGGTGGATGCGACCCAGGGTATTCAGGCCCAAACCATTTCAAATCTTTACCTGGCCCTTGAGCATGACCTCGAAATCATTCCTGTGTTGAATAAAATTGACATGGAGAATGCGATGATTGACGAGGTATCTGACCAGATTGTAGAGCTCCTGGGATGCAGTGAAGACGACATTATTCCGGTAAGCGCCAAAACGGGTTACAATGTTGAGAGCATCTTGCAGGCTATAGTAGAAAAGATACCTGCACCCAAAGGAGATCCCGAAGCCCCCTTACAGGCACTGATATTCGACTCGGTATTCAACTCTTTCAGGGGTATCATTGCCTATTTCAGAATTTTCAATGGAACCCTTCGCACAGATGACTATGTGAAATTTGTAGCCACCGGTAAGGACTATCATGCCGACGAAATAGGTATTTTGAAGTTAGAGCGCGAACCCAGGCAAGAACTTCGTGCCGGTGATGTCGGATACATTATTTCGGGAATAAAATCGGCTCGGGAAGTAAAAGTGGGAGATACCATTACGCATGTAGAACGTCCGTGTGACAGGCCCATTGAAGGGTTCAGCAATGTAAAGCCGATGGTTTTTGCAGGTATTTATCCCGTTGATACCGACGATTATGAAGAACTACGTAGCTCATTAGAAAAGCTTCAGCTCAACGATGCTTCTCTGGTATTTGAGCCGGAATCTTCAGCTGCGCTGGGTTTTGGTTTTCGTTGCGGGTTTCTGGGACTCTTGCACATGGAAATCGTTCAGGAGCGCCTCGACCGCGAATTCAACATGGATGTAATTACCACCGTCCCCAACGTGTCGTACAAGGTTTTCACAACGCGTGGAGAAGAATCTGAGGTACACAATCCCAGCGGTCTCCCCGACCCCACCTATATCGACCATATTGAAGAACCCTATATCAGGGCCAATATTATCACTGAGGCAGAATATGTGGGGGCCATTATGAAACTATGTATCGACAAGCGCGGTACCCTTATCAATCAAACCTATCTTACCACCGACAGAGTAGAGCTGATTGTCGACTTACCCCTGGGTGAAATAGTTTTTGACTTTTACGACAAACTCAAATCTATATCCAAGGGATATGCTTCCTTCGACTATCACATCTCCGACTATCGTGAAGCCGACCTCGTAAAACTCGACATCCTGCTGAACGGGGACCAGGTGGATGCTCTTTCCACACTCATTCATCGAAGCAATGCCTACAGTTTTGGCCGCAGGATGTGCGAAAAGCTGAAAGAACTTATACCACGCCAGCAGTTCGACATTGCCATACAGGCAGCCATAGGTTCGAAAATCATTGCCCGAGAAACCGTAAAAGCACTCAGGAAGGATGTAACGGCCAAGTGTTATGGCGGTGACATTACCCGTAAACGCAAACTTCTTGAGAAGCAGAAAAAGGGTAAAAAACGCATGAGGCAAATCGGCAATGTTGAAGTTCCTCAATCAGCCTTCCTGGCCGTTCTGAAACTGGATTGATGGAACCATTATAAAAAACTTGAAAAGTCAACCAACCCGGGTTGGCTTTTTTTTGTAGTTTTAACTTCATCCCCAAAAGCAGGTATAATACATTTGGGATGTGTAACAAATCCACTTTATTCACGTCATACTTTTGCCAAAGGAACATTCATGACTGTATCCGAATTCAACAATGCTGTTGATACTTATTCAGACGGGCTGTACCGCTTCGCTTTGAAAATGACAGAAGACGAAGAGGAAGCCCGCGATATTGTACAGGAAGTTTTTATAAGGGTATGGGAAAAAAGAGGCAGTATTGACGGAAATAAAGTAAAGTCATACTTGTTTACTTCAGTACATCATCTCTGTATTGATATACTCCGTCGTCATCGGAACCATAAATCATTGGATGACATTGAGGAGGAACCCATCATCGAACCCCGGAATTATACCGGTTTAAACAAACTTCTCGACGCCATCCTCAAGCAATTACCTCCTGTTCAGAGAGCAGTGCTGATGTTTCGCGATTACGAAGGATATACTTACGAGGAAATAGGCCAACTCACCGGCCTTTCTGAAAGTCAGGTCAAAGTTTATATTTATCGCGCCAGGTTGGCGGTCAAGAAAAAAATTGAAAGTCTTGAACATGTGATTTAAAAATTGAGCAGAATGGAACCCATTGATAAGCAAAATATTGAAGCCTGGTTTCTGGATTATTTTGAGGGACGCCTCGACCCTGAAAATAAAGCCAGACTCATGGATTTTCTGAAGGAAAACCCCGACCTGCTCGATAAATTTCTTCATGATAGCCAATGGATGGGAAGCGACAGTATTGTCACACCTCCGCCATTAAAAAAGTTTACAAGCCACTGCTTCAGAACCTACGACGAAAGAGATTATTCATTTCCGGCTTTTCACTTTGACTCTTGCGATTACTCTTTCAAAAAACCTGAATGCACTCCTTCAGAACTAAAATCTGAAATTCTGACGAAAATTTACAAGAATAATAAAACAGATTGGGAGAACGCTTGCATCGCTTACCTGGAGGGAGATTTGAGCAAGACTGAGCGAAAAGAATTCGAGGAAATGTTAACAGTTTTCCCAGAGCTTAACAAAGACCTTTCGCTCTTCCGAAAAGCATTTTTTATCCCCGAAAAGGTCGTTTTTCCAGGAAAGAATCAGCTAAAAAAGAAACGCCAGGGAATTAAAGTCTTTTGGTCAGGAGTTGGATTGACTGCAGCCGCTGCTACCATTGCTCTTTTACTTATGACAGGTCCACAAGAACCTTCACCCCGCACTGATAAACAAATCCAGGAAATAACAAGTGTAGTCCCCGAACATACCCCAACGGATAACTTCAAACCCGAGATTGGTATTCCTCAAAAATCGCCTGTAGCTTCATCAAATAAGGCGACTTTGACAGCAAATTTACCTACTCAGTCGAGAAATGCTGAATCGTTGAGCACACTTCGTCCCCGTTCAACGCAACAAATAGAGCTTGCTGATAAATCTCAGGTAGAAATAGAACCTATCAACCGAATTTATACAGCCATTTATGCCAATATGATGGAAAGATGGCAGGCTGAGTCGATGAAGGAGAATAAGAGTCTGGCATCGGCTTTGCTAAAACCTGTAAAAGCCTTGTTCGGCAAAGCAGAAGAGTCGCTGCCCGGCCATGAACCCGTAAGCCTTTGGACATTGGCAGAATTTACACTGAAAACATTCAACACCATCACCGACAGCGATATAGAATTAAAAGCACTGCGAGACGAAGAAGGACAACTTAAAGCCTTGGCTTTTGGTAATGAAAATTTTAAAATTGCTCATCTCAAAAAAAATTATTCTGCCGAGTCAGAAAATCAAAAAAGGACATCCGAGAAGACACAAAACACCCAAGAAATCACGGAGTAGTGATGGCCAATTGAAGGGTCTTCCCATTGAAAAACTGATAATTGCGTTCCGCAAAATCAGCGAGGAAAACTGCCAATTGCCGTGGGGTGAAGGAGGCCTGATATCCGGGAAAAGCATGAGCCAGCATTTCTGTTTGAACTGAACCCGGGGCCAGACAATTTACATGAATACCCAAGGGTTTAAACTCTTCGGCGAGTACCTCTGTTAAGATGGTAAGTGCGCCCTTCGAGGCACTATAAAATGATAATCCGGGAAATTTAACACTACCTTGTATCCCTCCCATTGATCCGATATTCATAATATGACTGCCGGGTTTCAGTAATGGCAGAAGGCTCTGTATGAGTCTTGAAGGGCTGACGAAATTAACTGCCATTAGCTGTTCAATTTCAGTAATACTTGTTTCTTTGAACGGCTTATTAATCAACAATCCTGCATTGTTGATAATGGCATCAACCGTCACTACCTTTGTGGATATCTCTTCATATATCTTAAATAAACCTTCAGATAAAATAAGATCTGCTTGAATATGAATATAGTTATTAAATGAACCCAATAGCTGCGGTGCGGAAGAGCGAGAAATCCCAAAAATCAAATGTTTTTTTCTGTTAAGCAATTCCTGTACAAGAGATAGCCCTAACCCCCGTGAGGACCCAGTAACAATTATATTCATAATCAATTATTTATTAAAAATAATTCTGTTGAGTAATACTACGATTTCATCGCGCGTGAAAGGTTTGGCAATGTAATGCGTAAACCCTAAGGCTTTCAGCTTATTTGCATCTCCGTGCTGGGCAAATCCGGTTACAGCAACTACAGGAGTATTTTTAAAATGTTCAATACTACGTATTTCTCTCAAGAGTTCTATACCTGTTGGTCCAGGGCCTAAAGCAATATCGATAAGAAAAAAATCGTATTTGTTGTTTTGAATCATTCTCAAAGCTTCAAAAAAGGTAGCCACAGTGTCAATCATGCATAACCCTTCAAGAAACGATGCGGTGATCTCAGCATTGATAGCATTATCTTCGACCAACAGCCCCCGCGGAACAATTTTTTCTTTTTGAGCTACAATAATTTCCGCAACAAGTTCGCTGTAAGAAGGCTCTTCAACCAAGCGGGGTAAATCGAGATAAAAAACGGTACCTGTACTCGGACTACTTTCGAATGTAAGGCTTCCGCCGAGTAGATGAACCAATCTGCGCACAATTGACAGTCCTAATCCTAAGCCTTCGAATGATCGGCTCATTCCCTCACTTGCCTGCCTAAATTCTTTAAAAATAAGTTCATGCTTCGAAGGGGGAATTCCAATACCAGTATCTCTAATCTCAATTCGAGCCTTTGGGCCTTGAGGTGATTGAACTGCTTTAAGTCGAAGAGTGACACCTCCCTCCTTAGTAAATTTTACGGCGTTTTCAATCAGCTCTTTAACACAAATTGAAAGCAATTTTTCATCAGTATGTACCCATAAATCATCTTCAGATTCAAGCAAATACAATAGGCCTTTTTCCTGGGCGACACTTTGGTATTCCAGAAAGACTCGGGCAAGCGCCTGGTCGAGCGGCCAGTTATCGGGTTCAGGCTCCAGTCCGCTATCCAGCTGAGCCACCAGCATGATGGATTCCAAGGTTTTTAACAAACGTTCACCAGAGGCATGAATTTTCTGAACGATATCTTTTACTTCCGGATCAGGATGATTATGATAAAGCAACTGAGAAAAGCCAAGTATAGAATTGAGGGGAGTACGCACTTCATGGCTCATGTTGCTTAGCAGGCTACTTTTCAATGCTGCAGATTCTTCTGCTTTGCGCCTGGCCTCTTCCAATTCGGCCAGGTATTGCTTCTTCTCGGTTATATCACGTATTGTTCCTTCTATCTCAATTAAATCACCATTACTGGAATATATGCCATGCGCATTCAACGAAAAATAGCGAATCTCACCTGATTTGGTGACTAACGGAATTTCTAAATCAACTACCTCTCGATGTTCCAATAACATTTTAATGAACACATTTCGGTAGGATGGATCCGAATAAAAGTTTACGGCATTTTGCGAAATGATTTCAGCGGGCGTATATCCAAGGTATTTCTCTACTGAAGGGCTCACGTGACGTATGGTTCCATCTGGATGTGAGACGAAAAATATATCTAGTACATTTTCAAAGAAACGGCGATATTTCTCTTTTTCTTCCTCGAGTTGTTGCTGCATTAAGACTCTGTCGGTAATATCGGAGGATATTGAAAGAATGGCCTGTTGGCCATCCGCTAGCGTTATAAGGGTTTCGATAAGCCGGCTGTAGTATTTCGCTCCGTCTTTACGCCGGCTTTCCACTATTACATCCAACTTTTCCCCATTGACAATCCTTCGAATATTATCTTCAATGTAGGGTAAATTCTCAGGCGCAGCAAAAATGCTTACATGCTTCTTGATAATTTCGTTTTTTTCGTATCCTGTTGCATCAAGCAATGCCTGATTAACGTCAATAATATTGCCGTGGATATCCTCGAGAAGCATACCCGCAGGTGAAAGCTCAAATAATTGATGGTAGAGCTTTTCGGCACTTTTAAGCCGTTCGTTCATCTCATCATCTGGCCGCAACCTTGATGAAATAAAAAGCGCCAACCCATCACCCTCCAAGGGCAACCCGTGAAGTTTAATATAGGTTGCTGAAAATCTTGTGTTATTATCACAAAAGATTTCACCTCTACAGATATTTTTATCTGAGCAATTCAAAATAAATTCGGCGAAAGGTTTAAAGTTTGCCGGAGCCTCGGCAAGAGGCATATTATTTCGCAGGCCTTTTATGCAATCCGTGTCTTTCTGTGACCAGGAAATAACCTCCTTCAAACTCCCTTGCGAACCGACCAACACAATGTTCATATCCGTGTGGGTAAGCGCATATCGAAATTCGCGAAACCACCCCAAGAATAATTCCATGGCCATTCTGGAAGGCAGGGCCCATCCCTCAAACGATATTTCTGATGATGAAATAAAGTCGGGGTATAGTGAAAATTTCAAACGGATCACGGACAGGTTTCTCTGGCGGGTAAGCAGGGAAACGAAAGTTTCACATGTTTCTTCCTTATGCTTTAGTGCAGACAGAATTTTCTTTAACAATCGAAAGCGTAACTCTGCCGGGAAAAACTTAAATACTTCTTTGAGATTTAAATCCCAGGAATTATTTTGACTTTCAATACGCAGTCGACCATCGCCATTGATAGTGCCAGTAAAAATCTGGAGCGTTCCTTCATCCTTTGCAAAGCCAGGGATAATCTCGTCAAGATTCATAGAATGCTTTATTTTTAA
>DDBO01000170.1 GCA_002332755.1 Bacteroidales bacterium UBA2030
GGAACGTGAAACTAATTTACCAACCCCCTAAAGTCAGCTCCGGTAGGATTCTGGAATAATCTCAATTCAAAAAAGGGAATAACGGCAAAAACGTGGTCGAATATATCTGCTTGGATTTTCTCATATTGTGCCCATTCGGTAGTATTTGCAAAACAATAAATCTGTACAGGTAATCCTTTTTCCGTTGGAGCCAGGTGCCTCACAATTAAGGTATGATCATTACTGATGAAAGGATTATTTTTAAGGTAATGAGAGAGGTAGGCACGAAAGACTCCGAGGTTGGTTTGTCGTCGACCGTTTACCAGCACCGTGTTGTCGTAGCCAAATTGCTGATTATAAGCTCTGATTTCTTCCTCAGTATAGCGTATATAATCTTGTAATACTGCGACTTGTTCAAATTTTTGCAACATTTCGGGTGTGCAAAATTTCACACTGTTTACATCTATATTTATTGCACGTGTTATGCGTCGTACGCCCGCTTCTTCCATACCCCTCCAGTTGCGAAACGAGTCGGAAACCAGAGAGTAGGCAGGTATAAAAGTGTAAGTTTTATCGAAATTCTCCACTTTCACTGTAGTAAGCGTTATTTCACGCACAGTACCGTCAGCATCGTGCTTGGGCATAGAAATCCAGTCACCGATGCGGATCATGTTGTTAGCTGTTAGCTGCATGCCTGCCACGAATCCTAAAATGCTATCTTTGAAAACCAACAGAAGAATGGCTGAAATAGCCCCTAAACCACCCAGAAGAGCCAGTGGCTTTTTTCCTGAAAGAAGGGCGATGATAATAATGACTCCAACTGAATATGCTATTATTTTTACAACCTGAATAAAGCCTTTGATGGGCTTGTCTTTCGACACCGGCAGGGTGAGGTACAGGTCGTGACTGGCATTGAGGAAGGCATCGATGGCCAGAAGAATAATAAAAGTGATGTAAATACTTGTGAGGGTTTGGAGGAAAACGATCAGTCCATGCATTTGGCTGATGACCATAGGAATCATCAGCTGAACGAGATAGGCAGGAACAAGATAGCAAAGCCTGACAAAGAACTTTCTTTCGATCAGGAAATCGTCGAAAGGTGTTTTTGATTTACGCGCAACTCGTCTTATGATGCGATAAACTATATTTTTAGTGATATAAAATACCAGGATGGCCAGCAAAAAAAGGCCAATAAGCCACATGTAATCAGTGATGGTTGTTGCCAGGAAATTGGAAAGCCCGGTACCAATTAACCAATGCTTTACCAACCGGCTCAGGTCTCGCAAATATTCAACAATTGACAACATTTAATTAGGATTTATCTTGCAAAGTTAGCAACTGTGGTAATTTAAAACTTTCTCACCTGTTCGCCATGGTCAGCGAGGAGTTACTAAAAAATAATTTTCCAGTTCCCTTTTTCTTTTACCATATTCATTTCTTCGGGTAGACCATTCCAAATGAAATAAACCCTGGCAGAGTCAGAATTGAAGTGTGAGATACTATCTATTTCCCAGGAAATAGGATGGGTTTTAAGACTATCTGGTGAAATGCCAATATTCTGGAAATCATATAGGACGGTTAATGAGCTTGATACCACATAGTCCCTGGCTTTTTCATAATCTCCTCTGCTTAGATGATGCAGGAAATTTTTAGCTATTCTTTCTTCCTCGCTGGCTGGACGGCAGGCCATAAAAAGAAGCAGGATAAATGAAAACCATTTTGAAATTTTCATGAGCATAAAACTTTCAATGAAATGCAATCAAAGATAGGGGAAAAAAATATCTGAGGACGTAAAAAATAATGCAAACGATTGCAAATATTCGGGATAAAAAGCTATTTTTGCGCAAACCGCCGAAAATTCACGGTTTTTTGTAATAAACCCAAAATCAGCTATTATGAAGAAACATAATTTTAATGCCGGGCCTTCCATTTTGCCACGCATTGCTATTGAAAACACAGCCAAAGCCATTCTCGATCTCAACGGAACCGGGCTTAGTGTGCTTGAGATTTCTCATCGAAGTAAAGATTTTGAAGCCATTATCAACGAAGCTGTTGCTCTTTTCAAGGAATTACTCAATATCCCCGAAGGATATCATGTCCTTTTTCTGGGAGGTGGTGCCTCTTTGCAATTTTGCATGGTTCCTTACAACCTTTTGAATAAAAAGGCTGCTTACCTCGAAACCGGTGTTTGGGCCAAGAAGGCTCTGAAAGAAGCCAAACTGTTTGGTGAAGTTGTAACAGTGGCTTCTTCAGCCGACAAGAACTTTTCTTACATTCCCAAGGGTTTCACTATCCCGGCAGATGTTGATTATTTCCACATCACTACCAACAATACCATTTATGGTACTGAAATTCGCGAAGACCTGGATAGCCCTGTACCTCTGGTTGCCGATATGTCGTCGGATATTTTGAGCAGGCCTGTAGATGTATCCAAATATGCCCTGATTTATGGAGGTGCGCAGAAAAACTTAGGTCCTGCCGGCGTTACTTTTGTAATCGTGCGTGAAGATATTTTGGGTAAAGTGGACAGGCCTATTCCCACTATGCTCGACTATCGCACCCACGTTAAAGAAAATTCACTTTTCAATACTCCCCCGGTTTTGCCCATTTATACTGTAATGGAAACCCTTCGCTGGATCAAGAGTCTGGGTGGAGTAGCTGAAATAGAAAAAATGAATAAGGAAAAAGCTCAGCTTCTCTACAACGCTATTGATAACAGCAAGATGTTTGTCGGAACAGCCGAAAAAGACAGCCGTTCGCTGATGAATATTTGCTTTGTTATGAAACCCGAATATGCCGACAAAGAAGAAGCCTTCCTTGAATTCGCTAAGAAGCGCGGAATGGTAGGGATAAAAGGACACCGTTCGGTTGGTGGATTCAGGGCTTCTACCTATAATGCTTTACCCCTCGAAAGTGTGCAGGCCCTCGTGGAATGCATGCATGACTTCGAAAAAGAAAATGCCTGAAATCGAAACCATCACTCATCCAAAATCCAAAACCGACCGTCTCCGTTTGAATGGAGGCGGTTTTTTGTTTTTCTTTTGCAGAAGGCTGGTTTTTGAAGTAAATTAGCAGAGCAAAATTTGGGAATATGCGGCCGAAGTCCTCCTTTCTTCTCTTTTTTATGTCGTTGTTTTTCTATTCCTCCTGTCAATCACAAAATACTGATAAAACCATGCAGACCATTGACCGTAAACCTGCCGTTGCAGGCCAATTTTACTCCAGTGATCCCATCAAGTTGAAAAATGACCTTGAAAAGCTTTTTGCTCAGGCTAAAAAGGGACCCACGCCTCATCTGGCAGGCATTATCGTGCCCCATGCCGGATATGTCTTTTCAGGTAAAGTAGCTGCTTCAGGTTTTAACCAGATTGACCCTGAGGCTGAATTTGACAATATTTTTATCATTGGGCCCAGTCATAGGGCAGGTTTCGAAGGTGCCAGTGTTTACGATAGAGGAGCTTATTTGACCCCTCTTGGACGCGCTGAAGTTAATATTAACCTCGTATCCGAACTTATAAAAAATTACCCTTATTTCGCCTACCGGCCTGAGGCCGATACCTGGGAGCATGATATAGAGGTGCAAATACCCTTTTTACAATATCATCTCAAAAAGCCTTTCCGCATTGTACCTATTCTTATCGGTACTGAGCATCCCGAAATGCTTAAAAAGATTGCCCTGGCCCTGAAACCCTGGTTCAACGAACGCAACCTTTTTGTCATCTCTACAGATTTTTCGCATTATCCTTCTTTTGAGGATGCCATCAATGTAGACATGGCCACAGCTAAGGCCATTGCAGCTAATCATCCGGATACCCTTATGGAAACGCTTCGTCGCAATAAGGCTAAGCATATTTCGGGACTATCTACCAGCTTGTGTGGTGCTTCAGCTGTTTTGACTCTTCTTTACATTACCTCCGAGAATAAGGATATTCTCATCAAAGATATCGAATACCAAAATTCAGGGCATAGCCCCTATGGTGATCAGGACAGAGTAGTTGGTTATCATGCGATGACCGTTGTAAGGCAAGCCAATAATGATGGTTTTTTTCACCTGAATGAACATGAAAAAAGAACTTTGTTGGGCATAGCTCGCAACACTATCATGCAACAACTCAAAACTGGTACACGGGCTCCTTTCCCATACGACCAAATTACATCCACCCTTAAGCAACCTTGTGGTGCCTTTGTTACTTTACATAAAAATGGAGAACTCAGGGGCTGTATAGGGCATTTCGGTGCAGATAAGCCCCTATACGAGGTAGTGGCCGATATGGCCATTGCAGCGGCTTTCAATGATACACGTTTCAGTCCGGTAAAAGAAAATGAAATGAAAGACATTGATATTGAAATCAGTGTGCTAACCCCAATGCGGAAAATTCAGTCCATTCAAGAAATTCAGCTGGGGAAACATGGAATTTATATTAAAAAAGGATGGCAGGGGGGAACCTTCCTTCCACAAGTAGCGACCGAAACGGGCTGGAGCCTTGAAGAATTTCTCGGCCACTGTAGCCGCGATAAAGCCGGTTTGGGCTGGGATGGATGGAAAAATGCGGATATTTATGTTTACGAAGCCTTGGTTTTTGGCGAAAAAGACTTTACTCGCTAAATTATTGATTATTAGTTCGGATTAGTCTAATCTTCCACATATCAGGCGATAAGGACAAAAGTGGCAGACTTTCTTTTGAGTGGTTTGAATAAACGTATGGTCCGGATTCAAAAGTTCGGTGACTGTTTCTTTTAAGATATTCTCGGCAAATGCAACAAAATCTCCTGTTACCTCAAAGGAAGCCGATTCTACAGTATAGCTCGAGGCTTTCAAAGGAATAATGCCCACTTCAACATCCTGCGAACCTTGCTCTGACGAAAAATAGAGCCACTTGTAAACCATTAATTGGAATAGCTTTTCCCAATCGGGTTTATTCGGAAAAGTATGCATGTTTTTATCCTGGAGACGAAGGTTAGCTGGTTCTACTCTACCGGTTTTATAATCCAGGATTCGGAGTGTGCCATTATAAATCTCGAGTCGGTCAAAAATACCTTGTATGAATACAGTTTTAGAGGGATGAAGTTCTTTAGATAAGTCGAGAGTATGCGTATATTTTTTTTCAAGGGCAATAATTTCAATGGATGCCTGAGATTCTTCCAGCGATTTTTTTTCGGCCTCCAGAAACCTGCGAACGAATTTTTCAGCCGCATTTCTAATGAGCCGCAAGTGTCCTGCATGAATATCAGCCCCTGGTACGGTTTCTTGAAAAGCTCTGTCGATAAGGTCATTTATTTTGCTAAAATCGTAAATGTCAGGTTTTAAAATTACTGGAGGATTTTCGTAAAAATTGTTGAGGGTACCATGTACTACCTTTCCAAATATTAAAGGTGCAGATTCCAAGGGGTCGGTCTGCCGGTTGCGCAAACCAAGTATGTAATCGAGATAAAATTTATACTGACACTGAATGAAAGTCCACAGGGCTGAGGCGGAGAAACCTTTTTGGCTGAGGCTATCCAGACTCTTTATCACCTCTTCAGTCTTCCGAAATTCTTTGGATTCTTCCTTATCGATAATCAAAGGCAGTGAAGGGTAATTTATTCTAAACAAGGTATTGGCATTTTTTGCCTGAAACTCATGTTTTATTTGTTGCAGGAATCTGGACATTTCGCCTGTTTTTCCTAAGTCGCCGGCCTGATTATTGTAGAAAATTACAGCTTCGTTGCAGCGTTGTAACAATCGGTAAAAATGATACGCTGTTATGGCGTTTTTATGGGTGAATACGGGTAAACCAAAACTTTTTTCTAACCTCACATCGAAAGGGATAAAAGTAGGAGTTCGACCTGAGCCCGGTAAAATGTCATCGCTGGCAGAGAGCAAAATAACTGTTTCGAAATCGAGAGCACGTGTTTCGAGCATGCCCATTATCTGAAGGCCTTCGAGGGGTTCGCCGCTGAATGGAATTTTTGTGTTTGCTATCAATCGCTGTAAAAGCTTACCCAGTGTTTTTAATTGTAGAGTGTCGAGCAAGGTTCCAAGTTGGCGCTCAACCCCATCACAAAGCAAGGCAAGACTGAACAGAAATTCCTCCTGAATAGTGTTGTTTAAAAAATCCTTTTGCCAGGTAATCAAGGCCTGAAGCATTTTAAGGGTTTGTCTTGGAGTATATCCCATGTGGTCGTCAGGAGCCCTGAGCCAATCCTTTATACTGCTGTCTTTCAATAATTTTTGATCAAGGTCATGAAAATTCATCCACACGAAACCCATTGACGTCCATTCTGTTAACTGGATTTCCGGATAGAATTTTTCATGGGCCAATTTGCTGCGAATCCATGGATGCATCAGCAATTCTGCAAGGCCAGATAAATGAATTCCTTGAGGCCTCGCTTCCTGTGTATAACTCAAAAAGGATTGAACGAGCTGCCCGGCTGGCGTGTACGACAGAGGGAGTCCCATAGTGATGTTAATGCTCCCGACTTTGCCTGGTAATGCTTGCATGAGAGGAATAAGTAAACTTTCATCGGCAAGCACTATTGCTGTTTTCTCAAGCCATGCAGTGCCTTCTCGTTCGATGCACTCGCAAAGATATTGATGGAGAAAGCGAACCTGAGAAACATTTCCAGGTACTCCTGTTATGTTTATATTTCTTTGATTATCAATTAAATAATTACCGATGTATTTATCTTTTTCGAGGTTAATACGTTGTCTAAGAAAAAGCCCGGCCTCCTGCAACTTATCATTTAAATAATATTGATCAGCATCATAGCGTAATATGGCTTTTCCATTATTTTCAAAATAAGAAATGATTCGCTCCTCAGCCGGGGTCAATGCATTAAGTCCGGCAAAGATGATTTTTTCGTATTTTCTATCAAGATGAGCAGATGGGATATTTTGTGCCAGCCATCGTGCTGCACCTCCGGGCGAGGCCAATCCCGCTGCTTGCATTTCATGGCTCCAGATTGTGTAAAGTTCTTCCAGCGATTTATAAAACTCCAGGTAAAGGCGTTGAAAATTACTTAAAACCTCACCTTCGTTGCGTCCCCAAATCTCATACTTTCTGATGTTTTCGAGATATTTAAACAAAGTGGAGGGATGAATGAGATAAGCATCCACTTCATTGAAATCATTAATTACCACTTGGCCCCAGTCAATCATTTCATCGAAGGACCTTCCTGAAAGCCCTGTTACCTTTTGTACAGCTTTCCAAAGGATGGTTAAATCTTCATAAGGTTCAGGCTTTTCGAAAGGGGTGTGGGCATATATAAAATCTTCAAACGAATAGATAGGAGGTAATATGACCGGGCGTTGAATGCGTTTTTCGAATTCTTTTTTTAGGAATAGACTTGCTCTGCGGCTGGGTAGCACAATACAATACCTGTGAAAATTACTACCTGCGAGTGTTAAAACTTCATCTGCAAGTAGGGAAAGAAAGGAATTCATAGATCGTAAATTAGCTCAGGTCAGATACCAAACATATCATCGAATTTCTTGAGATCCTCTGGTTTGCCAAGATCTATCCAGAAAGTGCCAGTGTGGTCGAATCCTTTCACCGGAAGACTAATACAAGCTTTGAGGTAAACCTCCCATATGCTGAAAACCTCATTTTCAGGAAAATAATGAACCAGCTCAGGATTAGCAATATGTATTCCGCTAAAAGCCATTTCTATGAATTTATCCGAATGCCTGCGAATATCCTCAAAGTTTTCAGTATTATTTTTAATTCCACACAGCAGAAGAGCTTCATCAAAAAGAAGATATCTGCTCGATTTTCGTTTGCTAACTGCAAGGGTTGCAATGGCTCCAGATGCCTTGTGCGCTTTCAATATATCACGGAGGTTGATGGCAGTGGCAACGTCTACGTTGTAAATTAAAACAGGTTGATTTTCGAAAAGTGGCCATGCTTTTTTTAAAGCTCCCCCGGTATCAAGTAAGCGTTCAGTTTCGTCACTGATAAGAATTCTAACCCCATCCCATTTCTTTGACTGAACAAAATCGATGATTTGTTGGGCTAAGTGGTGTACGTTAATAACTATGTCAGTAAATCCCTCTCCTTTAAGTTTTATGATAGCCCGTTCAAGCATGGTTAATTTACCCACCTCCAAAAGTGCTTTAGGACGTTGATCGGTGAGCGGTTTTAGCCTGGTGCCTTTGCCTGCTGCTAAAATGAATGCTTTCATGTGGAGGGTAGTGATTCTGTAATTTTATTCCTCAAAATTCGTAAAAAAAGAAGACAGATTAATCATTTTTCTCCGGCTTGCAAAGTTTTTCCTTCTTCTTGGCAGTAGCCCCGCACCGCTTGCATCTAAATGCATGTGATTCAATGACTTTGATGTCTTTTTTCTCGCACTTTTTCATGCAATTCGACTTGTTTAGTCTATAATAACCTGCTCGGTTGCAGAAAGTTCACGATGAACGAGTTCTGTTTCGAAACCCTGAAGGGTTTTTAGAAATTGAGCCAAGCGGTTTGCCATGAACACACTTCGGTGTTGCCCGCCCGTACATCCGAAACAAACCAATAAGTGGGTAAAACCTCTTTGCAGGTAATTGTTAATGGATTGGATGACCAGGCTTTTGCAATTTTCGTAAAATTCTGCAACCTCTGGTGATTGATTTAAAAATTGCTGGACATCGGGGTGATTGCCTGTCATATTTCTAAAACGTTCTTCCCTGCCGGGGTTGGGAAGGGCACGACAGTCGAAAACGAACCCCCCCCCGTTTCCGCTTGTGTCTGCAGGTAAACCCTTTCGGTATGAGAAACTCATTACGGTCACCTTGAGCTTCTCTCTTGGTATTCCAAAGGATCTTAAATATTCATTACCTATTATTTTTTCGAAAACAGCATGGATCTCAGGATATCCTCTGGGTAAACCCAATTCATTTATCAGAACTTCGAGATTGCGAATGGCAAAGGGAACACTCAACAAAAAATGTTGTTTTTGCTGGAAAAATCCTCTGTAACCATAGGCTCCCATTGCCTGCATAATTCTGATAAAAATGAAAGATGGCCACCATGTCATGAAATGCTCTTCAGTAATCATACTGAGGTCGGTTGCCTTTTTAATATAATACTCCAACAATGCTCTTCTGGTTTGATTGGGTATATCCGCTTTTGCATCGTAGAGTAAAGAAGCCAAATCGTATTGCAAAGGCCCCCTGCGACCTCCCTGATAATCAATATAAAACAGTTGATTGTCGTGTAACATAATATTTCGCGATTGAAAATCGCGATACATAAAAAAGGAGGATGGGGCGGATGCCAGGAATGTGGCAAAACGCTGGAAATCATCTTCAAGCCGACTTTCATCAAAATCTATACCTGCAAGTCTGACGAAATAATACTTGAAATAGTTTAAGTCCCATAATATGCTTTGCTTGTCGAAGGCTTTTCGTGGCCAGGCTTCCGAAAGGTCCAGCCCTTTTCGGGCCATATCCTGAAATTGAAGCAGGTCGTCAATGGCTTTTTGGTAATATTGGGTTAAACTATCGCTCCAGCCCCCTTTGTTCTTTCTTTCTTGTCCAATGACCGAAAAAAGGGTCACATCTCCAAGATCGTCAAGCAAATAGGCTGTTTGGCTTTCGTTTACTCCATGTAATTTGGGAACGGGTAACTGATTTTTGGCAAATTGACGGGTGAGGCTTAAAAATGCCCGATTTTCCTGAACCACTGGATTGTACGCACCAATGAGGCTTATATTTTTGCTACGTAGTCGAAAATATATTCTGTCGGAACCCGAGACAGGCAATCTTACAATTTCCTCAGGATATTCATATGTGGTTTTGCTGTATAGCTCTGCAACAACGTTTTTCGGTGTGATCATTTACTTGAAAAGATTTCTCACCACAAAGGTAAACTGTATCCTGATTTGAAACTAAAATATTTACATGTAGCCGGATGCAATATGCTATTTGTTTGGCAATTAGTAGTATATGTCTCAGATAATAACGAGCGATGATTTAAACGAAAGCTCTGTAATTCGATTCAGCAAAGTTGACCACAGTAAAAATTTGAACCCGTTGAGAATGTATAGATTTTATATTGATATTCAAGTAGTTAGTGGTTTCTTAAGAGGTAAAGAGGTTTTACTATAAGTGGATGCAAAAGGAATGTTTCGGACGCAAATCGGTAAGGATTAGCTCACATTCTTTTCATCCCAAAATGCTTTATTTTTTTATAGCAGAATTATGTCTTATCTCAAACAATTAATTAACTTTGAAGATAACAAATTTAACGCTTTGTTTATCATTAATTTCATACAATCTCAAAATGGTGAATCTAAAAATAAGGTTTATATTATTCATAACAGGATTTATACCCCTTACCATCTTTGCCCAGGTTGAGGGTTCTGAAGTTCGTGTAATAGATAGCCTGGTTTGGCCCCCTATT
>DDBO01000176.1 GCA_002332755.1 Bacteroidales bacterium UBA2030
TTTTTATTTGTTGGTGGTATTAGTGTTGGAATTATTTTTCCGATGAGGTATTAGGAGGAAGGGTATCTAAATCGTTGGGTTTATCTTGTTTTTTGTTGATATGGTTCATGGTGCGTTGTATGCCTATATTTATCCACATTAAAACGGCCTCAGCAGCTTCAGGTATTACCTTGAGCATCACTTGTTCTTCTTCTCTTGTCCAACGTCCCAGCACATAATCTACCTGCATCCCTTTTGGAAAATTGCTACCTATCCCTATACGCATCCTGGGAAAGTTTTCGGTTTGCAAAATTTCTATTATATGGTTTAGGCCATTGTGTGTTCCTCCACTTCCTTTGGGCCTCAAGCGAATAGTCCCCAGCGGAAGGTCGAGGTCGTCATACACCACCATAAGGTTTTCGAGGGGTATGTTTTCTTTCTCCATCCAATACCTTATTGCTTTTCCACTGAGGTTCATATAGGTATTGGGTTTAATGATGATAAGATTTTTACCTCTATATCGCAGTTTGGCAACATCAGCATATCTGTCGGTTATAAATGTAGCCTTGGCTTTCTGGGCAAGGGCATCAGCAACCAGAAAACCTGCATTATGCCTGGTATTGGCATATTCCGGTCCGGGATTTCCCAATCCTGCTATCAGGTAATTCATAGTTCCCTGTTGTTAGGCGAAATTCGTGATATTTTGTGTTAAAAAAAACTGTATCACCCGAAATGTGGATGATACAGCTTGATAAATAACGGAATTTATCGATTTTATTTTCCCGATTCCTGAGCCATTGCAGCGCGGGTGGGCAGAATAGCCACAATTACCGAGCTTGGATTATCAAGGAATGTGAGGTGATCGTTTTTCATATCTGCAACTCTGATGGAGTTGTTGATATCGAGATTGGTGATATCTATGGTAATCTGTTCAGGCAAGTGCTCAATAAGGCCCTTTACCTTAAGTTTACGGAACTTTTTCACAAGTTTCCCCCCTTTTAATACACCAATACTGTTGCCCGTAACTTTTAGCGGAAGGCTTACTACTACGGGTTTTTCCGGTTTTACCTCCAGAAGATCAACATGCAGAATCTGATCAGTTACAGGATGGAATTGTACTTCCTGCAAGATGGCTAGGTGTTTCTCTCCATTCACATCGAGTTGGATGAGATAAACATCCGGAGTGAAGATGGCTTTGTTAATCTGTTTTTCTTCGATAGAAAGCAGTTTTTGTTCTCCATGGCCATAGAGTGCCACAGGCACCAGGCCTTGTTTGCGAACCTGCTTTGTACCTTTCTTCCCTACGTTCTCTCTTAGAGAACCGCTCATAGAAATAGTTTTCATTTCAGGTTTGTTTTTAAATTAGTTGATAATGTTTATTTTACTTTTTTCTCAAAAGGGTTGCAAAGGTAGGCAAAATCGCTTTTGATTAGAAAAGTTTTTCGAGCTCTGTTTGAAAAAATTTATCTATGGTGTTGTTTTTTAATTACATAAATGTGTATCCCTAAAATATCCGGAATGAAGGATTGGGGTCAATAATCAAAGAATAGTAGAAAAATCGAAATGCGAGCTGATAGACTTGAAACGATGCACTCTGTCAATAACGTCAGCAAATAGGGGGGCACTGGAGATAATCTTAATTTTTTCGGTTTCCTGAACGGGGAATGTATCGGTTACAATAACTTCGGATAGCACTGAGTTGTGAATTCTATCGAGTGCAGGCCCTGAAAACACGGGATGGGTAGCCATTGCCCTTACAGAGGAAGCTCCCTGTTCCATCATTAACTCTGCAGCTTTGCAGATAGTGCCAGCTGTGTCGATGATATCGTCGACGAGTACTATATCTTTACCTTCCACTTCGCCAATGATGGTCATTTTTTCAACCTGGTTGGCTTTTGCCCTTTGTTTGAAGCATATTACCAGGTCGCTGTTCAGAAATTTGGCATAGGCAGCTGCTCTTTTGGCACCCCCGGTATCAGGCGATGCCATTGTTAGGTTGGGAAGGTTCATTTTTTTGAGGTAAGGGACGAAAAGAGTGGATGCATAGAGATGGTCTACCGGAAAGTCGAAAAAACCCTGAATTTGGTCGGAATGCAAGTCCATAGTAATGATGCGGTTGACTCCTGCTGCTGAGAGTAAGTCGGCAACAAGTTTTGCTCCAATGGCTACACGGGGTTTGTCTTTGCGATCCTGGCGGGCAAAGCCGTAGTAGGGAATCACTGCGACAATCCTTTTAGCCGAAGCCCTTTTGGCTGCATCTGCCATCATCAGGAGTTCAAACAGATTTTCGGAAGGTGCGAACGTTGACTGAACGATAAAAATGTCGTTACCCCTTACTGTTTCTTCAAATGACACTGAAAATTCACCGTCGCTGAATGTAATAAAATTGATCTTGCCAAGCTCCTGTCCATAGATTTTTGCAATCTTCTCGGCAAGGTAGCGGCTGGCCCTGCCCGAAAAGATGTTTACTTTGGTTTTTGCCATGGTATTGAGGGTGTTGTGTGTTTCGCAAAAGTTGGTTGCAAAATTAAGGTATTCCTATAACTTAAAATATTTTGCCGAATATTCCTCACTTCCTATTTCTGTTCATTTCAAAGAGTCCCGTATGAAAACATTTGAAAAATCGATAGTTGAACAGTGTGAGGCCATAGAAGGTTCCTTAAGCATAAAGGGAGAATAGTGTAAAGAAATTGGAAATATGGAGGCTTTTTGTAATTTTGCAACCGAATCGTTCTTTGCCCGGATGGCGGAACTGGTAGACGCGTTGGTCTCAAAAACCAATGGGGTAAATCCCGTGCCGGTTCGATTCCGGCTCCGGGTACAGTAAAATCCCTTGCCTTTGCTTTAGAAATGGCAAGGGATTCTTTTTTGGGAGAAGGCAGAAATTTGATTCTTTAGAAAATGTTTTGAGAAATATTTTTTTTGATCTGAGTAAGGCTGGCCGCAGTATGATTGTAAATCCATGATCGGCATGGGGTATTTTTAATCCGAAATATCCCGGCTCAGCATATTCCTCATAAGCATGGGTTTTCTGTAACAGCGATTTATTTAACCAAACCGGCGAATCCCATAAATGCCAGTGAAAGTAAGCCAGCGGTAATAAGTGCAATAGGGACGCCCTTCATTCCTTTGGGTACATCATTAATCTCAAGCTGCTCGCGAATACTTGCGAATATTACCAGAGCGAGTGAAAAACCAATGGCCATGGAAATAGCAAATAATACGCTTTCTACCAGGTTAAAGTTGCGTTTAATAACCATGATGGCAACGCCCAGCACAGCACAGTTGGTAGTAATTAGAGGCAGATAAAGGCCTAGTGCTTGATAAAGCGGAGGGCTTACTTTTTTGAGAATGATTTCTACCATCTGCACTAAGGCAGCAATAACGAGGATGTACGATATGGTTTGGAGAAATGCAATATTAAGAGGTACCAGAATATATTGGTTAATCAGGAATGTAACCAATGTGGCAAGGGCCATCACAAAAATGACAGCCGCTCCCATACCTAAGGAGGTGGAAATTCGAGTGGATACACCCAAAAAGGGGCAAATTCCCAGAAACTGGGTTAAAACAATGTTGTTTACCAATATTGCAGAAATGATCAATAGGATGTATTCCATGGCTTACGATTTTGCGGGTTTAGAAAGCTGATTGATAATGGCAATAAGAAATCCGAGGGTGATAAAGGCACCTGGTGCGAGAATAAAAATAAGTATGCCGTCAGCATTAGCAGGTATAAATTTCATACCGAATATCGAACCACTGCCAAGCATTTCACGAACGGAACCCAATAATGTGAGTGCAAAAGCAAAACCCAGACCCATGCCGAAGCCATCGATAACCGAGCTTAAGGCGTTGTTGCGTGAGGCAAAAGCTTCTGCACGTCCTAATACAATGCAGTTTACAACGATAAGCGGGATGAAAATGCCCAGCTGTGCATGCAAACCGGGGGCATAAGCCGCCATTACCAGGTCAACAATGGTTACAAAAGTGGCAATTACTACTATAAAGGCTGGGATGCGAACCTTATCCGGAATAAAATTTTTAATTAAGGAAATAATGAGATTCGACATTAATAAGACAAAGGTGGTTGCTAAGCCCATTCCGAGTCCATTGATGGCAGAGGAAGATACTCCCAGGGTGGGGCACATTCCCAATACCAGCACAAATACCGGGTTCTCGCGTATAAAACCTTTTAAAAAGTTGCTTTTTTGGTTCATTTTTCCCCTCCTTTCTTTTGGTTTTCCCATGCCCGTTGAACAGCATCGCAAAAAGCTCGTGAACTGATGGTTGCTGCAGTGATAGCCTCTATGGTTCCCTGGTCTTTGGTTACCTTTACCTTCTGATTGGTAAGCTGGGCAATATTGAGATTCTTAAACTGGTCTTTAAATTTGGGTTCGGCCATTTTTGTGCCCAGTCCTGGTGTTTCTTTGTGTTCCAGAACAGCTATATCGTTGATGGAACCATCAGCATTGAAGCCTACCATAATGCTTATATATCCCGAAAAACCCTTATATGTATAGGTTTGTACAGCTGTTCCTACAATACTATCACCTTCATAGCCTTTATACAAGATTAAAGAGTCGGGTCCATCGGAAGGCATGACGGCAAACCTTTCGAGGCGGTCGAAGGGCGGAATGACCTCCTTAATGGCATTTTCGGTTTTCTTTTTGGTAGCGGCAGCTATGGGTTCTTTGGTTAAATTGTAGACTCCTGCAAGTGCTGCACTGGCTACCAGGGTTATAACCAGCAATGTGCTGATCATATTTTTGAGCGAAGATTCTCTTTTGGCCATATTATTTTACCTCCCCGAATCTTTTAGGTTTAAATGCCCTATTGATGAGGGGCACAAAAGCATTCATGATAAGTATAGCGAAAGAAACACCCTCAGGATAAGCTCCAAATACCCTGATAAGTATAGTAAGCACCCCGCAGCCTATACCAAAAACAATTTGTCCCCAGGGTGTCATGGGTGAAGAAACCATGTCGGTAGCCATATAGATGGCACCTAAAAGTAAGCCTCCGGCCAGAATATGGAAAACAGGATCAATGTATTTCTCTGGGTTAACCCACCACAAAATTCCGGCAAAGAGAAAGCTGGTCAGGATATAGCTTACAGGGATGTGCCAGGTTATTATTTTGCGGTAGAGTAAGTAGATGCCTCCCAGAATAAGGGCAATGGCCGAGACCTCTCCTAATGATCCTCCAATTTCACCCCAGAAAAGACTTATGTAAGTAGGCAGCTTTATTTGTGAAATGGTTTCTCCCATTGCAAGATGGGTTTTAAGCGTTCCTAAGGCTGTCGGGCCAGTTATTCCGTCAAAATTGAGGAATGCCATACGGCTTTCGATGGGTCTGGGCCAGGTGGTCATGCTTACCGGGAATGAAATCAACAGAAAAACACGAGCTACCAGCGCCGGATTAAAAATATTTTTTCCCAATCCGCCGAACGACATTTTGGCAATGCCAATGGCGACGAGGCTTCCGATAATTACCTGCCACCAGGGTAAGGATGAAGGAACATTAAAAGCTAACAACAAACCTGTTACCACAGCTGAGCCATCGGAAATGGTGGGTTCTTGGTGTAGCAAGTATTTTTGAATAACATATTCGATGGCCACGCATGAAAGGATGGCGAGCAGGGTCACAAAAAGGGCCGCAATACCAAAATACCACAGCGAAACAAGCCATGCGGGAATGAGGGCAATGACCACTCCCCACATGATCGATTTAATCGACATCTCACCGTGTACATGAGGAGACCCGGAAATAATCAGCTGATTCATGGTTTAATTTTTTCTGGAACGAATGATTTGGTTCACTTTGTATTTTCCCAGCCTTATGTGGTCGAGCAATGGACGGGCTGAGGGACAGGTATATTGGCAAGAGCCACATTCGATGCAATCGAGAATATATTCATTTTCGGCTATGTCGAAGCGTCCGATTTCTGAAACTCTGGCCAGTAAGTATGGCTGTAGTCCCATTGGGCAAACGCTGATGCATTTGGCACAGCGAATGCAGGGCTCTGTCTTTTCCCTGTAAGCTTCATCCCGGTTAAGCACTAATATTCCTGAGGTACCTTTAACCAAAGGAACCTCCGGGCTAAAGAGCGCTTTTCCCATCATGGGTCCACCATTAATAATCTTCCCGGCTTTTTCCGGATTCCAACCTGCTTTTTCAAGAAGGGTTATTATTGGTGTGCCAATTCTGACAAGGAAATTTGATGGTTGGCTAATGTTAGAACCTGTTACAGTTACAATTCTCTCTATCAGGGGTTTGTTTTTCTGAACGGCTTCATATACAGCAAAAGCAGTTCCAACGTTTTGAACAACACAGCCTACCTCAATAGGCAGTTTCCCTGAAGGAACCTCGCGTCCGGTAAGAGCGGCAATTAATTGCTTTTCTCCGCCTTGAGGATATTTTACCTTGAGTGGAACAACCTCAATACCTGGATAATCAGCGGCGGTTTTCGATAATAATTCTATGGCGTCGGGCTTATTGTTTTCAATCCCTATTATTGCCTTTTCCACCCCAAGTGCCTTCATTAACAAGCGTATACCGGTAATAATTTCTGCCGGTTTTTCAAGCATCAATCGATGGTCAGAAGTTAAATAGGGCTCGCATTCCACTCCATTGATGATAAGGTACTCTGCTTTCTTTCCTGGAGGAATCATAAGTTTGACATGGGTGGGGAAAGTTGCTCCTCCCATGCCCACAATACCCATTTCTTTAATTTTTTGAATAATGGCTGGACCCTCCAGTGTAATTTCCCCGATAAAATCAGGACTGGTATCAATTTCCGGCATCCATTCCTCGCCTTCAACGGTTATAAAAATAGCTGGCCTGCGATAGCCGGATGCATCAATGTAATCATCAACTTTTTCAACTTTACCAGATACGGGTGAATGAAGGTTAGATGAAATGAGAGCTTCTCCGGCTGCAATCATCTGCCCAATTTTAACTTCATCTCCTTTTTTTACCAACGGCTTGGATGGAACCCCCAGACTTTGACTCAGGGGAATAAATACTTTGGCAGGAATCGGGAGCACTTCAGTGGGGGAGCTGGCCGAAAACTTGTTTTCCTGCGGGTGAACACCACCTATTGCAAATGTCTTCAAGGTTGTGCCTCCTATGTTTTTATTTATGGATACAAAACACTTTATGCTCCGGCCTCGGTTGCTTCGGCCTGAGCTGGTTTACGAGGGGGAAAATTGATTTCGTGTATGGCGTTGGTGGGGCATACCTCCACACATTTTCTGCACAGTTTACATTTTTGAGGATCGATGTAGGCAAGATTGTTTTCAAGCTTGATGGCTTCGAAGGGACATACCTGCACGCATTTACCACATCCTATGCAAGCCACCTCACAATTTTTCTTTGCTGCTGCACCCTTTTCTTTGTTTATGCAGGAAACGAATATCCTGCGATCTTTTTTGCCTCGGGGTCTTAGCTCAATAATCCCGCGAGGGCAGGCTTTTACACATGCTCCACACGCTGTACATTTATCGTTGACTTCAGGTAGACCAGTTTCAGGATTGATATGAATGGCATCAAACTGGCAGGATTTCACACAATCGCCCAGCCCAAGGCATCCGTATGGGCATCCTCCTTCACCAGAAAATGTGATATGGGCAAACAGGCAGCTATCTACACCTTGATAAGATATTTTGGAAGGAGCATGAGCATGCGTCCCATTACACCTTACCACAGCAATCATGGGTTCTGCTATTTTTACTTCTAATCCCATGATCTCTCCGATTTTTTTCATGACTTCTGCACCGCCTACCGGGCAATTGAAACCCTCAAGTGTTCCTGAGCTGACTATTGATTCAGCAAAGTTTTTGCACCCGGCATAACCACATCCCCCGCAGTTGGCCTGAGGGAGTACCTCGCTGATTATTTCAATCCGGGGATCTTCAGCTACATAAAATTTTTGGGCCACAACATACAATATGCCGGCAGATAGAATGCCAATACTCACCAGCGTAATAACCGAAAACAGTATGGTTGCATTCACAACTGTAAGATTTAAAGGACTTCCGCCTGAGTCCCTGGTTAACGCAGCAAAAGTATTAAACCCACTGCAAACAGGTTAATATCAGAGAATAAGAGAGCTTATTGTTTAATTGCTTGTAATATAGGTTTTTATCTGTTTTGTCTTATATAATTCGATATATTTCAATTATTTAATAGGATAAATAAATCAAATCATTATGTCTTTTTATTAGAATCTTTCTAAATTTATTTTTTTGCCCAAAATTAGGGATTGAAGGAGCAACCACTTTGCGATAGTTCTTCTGGTGGTACAGGGCGAAGAGAGAAAAGATATTTTTTATCCATTACAGGTCTCATCAGCCATAAAATCAGGTAATAAAGTATTAAGAAGAGCAGAGCACCGGCTCCTACTAATCCTTCATTCATTTTGCCCGATAGAAGAAAGAGACCGGCTACCAAAACCAACAGAGGCAGTATGTAAGCCCAAAAAATAGCATGGGCTCCTTGTTTTTCAGGCATTTCTACCCAAACCCGATCGCCTTTTTTATAAGTATTGGTGTTTTCCACCTTCACAACAATTTCTTTTTCAGAAACATCTGCCATGGTACATGCTCCTTTGGCATGGCAGGCAGCACAGGCTGATTCGCTCAAAATTGTGACCTTGATCTGCTTTTCTTCTATCGACGTGATTATTCCTTGTCGGGAAACTTTTCTTTGCATGATATCAAAATAAGCTATATTTTGGCAAAATTATCTGTATTACCTTTAAGCTCAATAATCAAAACATAGCACAAATGGATAAGAACAAAGCTATCAACATTTTAAAGGAAGCTATTTTGCTGGAGCGTCGGGGCAAAGCTTTTTATGCTCAGGCTGCAGCCTCTACTCAAAGCGAAGCAGCTCGGAAGATTTTCGCCATGATGTCGGAGGAGGAAGACGAACACATTAGGTATCTTACCACGCAATTTCAGCATTTTATTCAGCATGAAGAATTTGTTAAGCCCGAGCCTCCTGTCCACGATGCCAATGAAGATGTGGCCATGAAAGTTCTTAGCGAAGAATTCAAAAAGCAGGTAAATGCAGCAAGTTATGAGGCTGCAGCCATCGCTGCCGCTATGGATTTTGAAATGCGCGCTGTAAAAGTTTATTCTGACCGTGCTGCTGAAACCGATGACCCTAAAGAAAAAGAACTCTATTTAATTCTGGCAGATTGGGAAAAGGGTCATCATGAAATACTCAAACGACTCAATGATGAATTGAAGGAAAGTATTTGGAACGACAATCAATTTTGGCCATTCTGAGCTCGCTTTTCCAGAGTTTTTGGTGGGCTTTACAAGTATGTCCCATTCAGTGGCTTTTCAAATATCATCCTAACTTCTCTGTCGAGTTGTCATGGGTCAGAAAGATAGAGAGGAAAGCCATGTATATTTTGTATTGCTATAATTATACATGCTGAGAAATAGGGCTTAAATATGGCAGAATCCATACAAAAAGCGAGAATCGACTTTATCGACTTTGCCAAAGCCTTGGCAATACTGGGTGTTGCGCTTTATCACTATATGATGCCGCTCAATCCCCAAAAATGGTTTCAACTGGCTATTACTTTTGGCGGAACGGGCATTCATCTGTTTTTCTTTTTAAGTGGGTTCGGCCTTGGTCTTTCTAAACAGACCCCATCGTGGGTTTTTTATAAAAGGCGTTTTGCCAAAGTGTTGGCTCCCTATTTTTTGTTTGTAACTGTTATTTTCCTTTTCAATCATTGGATACCACTCTATCCCTCTCATGATTGGAGAGACTATCTGTCGCATATATTTTTATACAAGATGTTTTACGAGAGCCACATGGGTAGTTTTGGTTTTCACCTGTGGTTCATGTCCACCCTGATCCAGTTATATCTTCTGGTTCCTTTGCTGCGCCGGCTTCTGGGAGGGAAACAGGGTGTATGGTGGGTCTTTTTTTTCACGTTTTTGTCAGTAGGATACAACTTATTCGTGGTTCTTAGTCAGCATGCCTCCATGCGAACCTGGAATAGTTTTTTCCTGGCCTACCTCTGGGAATTTGCGCTGGGCATTTGGATGGGGCAACGAAGGGATGAGCGATTGTTTAAGTTGAAATTACCCCAGAGTCTGCTAATGTGGATAGGAGGTTTAGCGGGAATGGCGCTTTTTACATTAGCCCTGGGGCAAGCTGGTCGCCTGCTTAACGATATTTTTGCCTTTCTTTCAATCACAGGTTTCGTTGCTTTCATTTTTGGTTTGACCGGAAAAAACCTTTCTTTACAGAGAATTAGGTCCTTTTTCGTGAAAGCCGGGGGATACTCCTATGAATTTTATTTGGTTCATTATGTGGGATATAGCCTGTTAAGATATTACGAAAAATCAGGATGGGTGGAGTATGACTGGTGGGCTATTCCCGTGCTGCTATTGTTTTCTTCCACTCTGGCTTGGTTTTTAAGCCAAACAATTCAGCTGCTGAGGTTACGCTAAATGGTCAGGGACAGATGTAGATTAAGACCGAAGTGTAGCCAGCAGGCGTTTGGGGTAGATCAATAAATCGAGGGCATGGTGGATATCGTTGACTACTACATCGGCCATAACCAGGGCTTCAACGGCAGCTCCTTCTGCCTG
>DDBO01000213.1 GCA_002332755.1 Bacteroidales bacterium UBA2030
AAAATTTAACAATAGAAATAAACAATCCTCAGCTAATCAATGGTCGCAACCGTTCTTGCTTCACGCCAAAAAAAATGCCTTCCCGAAGGAAGGCATCCATGTTATATAAAGTTTGTGATTATTTCACAATCAGGCGGTGGGTCTCGGTTCTGGAGGGCATTTGAATTTTTACAAGATACACACCCGAATGCAAATTGCTAATTTCTATGGTGTTAACACCCTGAAGAAGGTTTTTCTCCATAACTTTTTCTCCGGTCAAAGCATAAATACTGATTTGAGCATTAGCTGCCAGATTCACCATTACTTTGTTTACAGCGGGGTTAGGATAAATGCGGTTTTGGGGCTCAACTACTGGTTTGATACCTGTACCCATTTGCCCGTATACTTTGATATTGTCAATTTCCCATGTGGCACTTTCAGTGTCTGTGCTGGTGTATTTGAAAGCAATGTTGACTTCTCCCTGAGCAAAAGCAGCAATGTCTATATTGCCACTGAATGTCCAGCTCCAACCACCGGAAGAAAGCACAGGCTGGAGGTCTTCCCAGTAAGCGGCAGTTGGATCTCCTCCGTTATAATTAGTGCTAATCATGGCTTTTATTTCCGGACCTGTGTAATTGCGGGCAGAATAAAACTGAAGAATTTCATTAGAATATTGAACTAAATTGATTTTGGGGCTGATCAGCCAATCCTCGTTGACATTAGAAGTGCCGCTGTAGCCACTCATTTTTGCACAGGGGGAATTATCCACTCCATGAATTGTATCAATGAGCCATTCTTGCGAACCTGTTACACTGTAAGTTGTCCATCCACCAAAAGTGCGGTCGTTGAAATCGTTGGAGTGAATGAGCACAAGATTGGGTGTTGCAGCATTAGCCGACGGAGCATTTCCATCGGTTTTGTAATCCACCATACTACCTGTATTGGTGTAAGGATAAATTTTAAAATAGTAAGTTTTATTATTGTCTAAACCGTCGAAGGTAAAGGATTGGATTCCTTGCACAACGTTTTTAGCTCCCTTACCGTCAGAGAAATCGAGGTCGTCGGCTTCAAAGGTTCCATCCTGGGGAGCGGTAATGTTATTCTGGGTGGAAGCTTTGATGAGGTAAGCCTGAGGTAACTGTGCTCCTGTGGTGGCATCCTGCCATGTGAGAGTAATACTGAAGGGTTCAGCTTCAGCCGCAAAGTTTGAAGGATAATTGGTGGGTTCAGGAAGAGCTGTGGTAGAATATCCAGTCCAGGATACATTGTCAATACTTACCTGGCCAGCATTGTTATCGTGTTGAATAAATTTGAGCACAAAGTCGCCGGGAACATTTACTACTATATCACCTGAATTTTTAACGAGGTTTTGCTCTCCGTTACTGGTAACTGTTGCTACGACAACGCCATTCACCATCACATCGAGGTTAACATTGGTAGAAAAAGCTTGCATGTAATCGAAATTCAGTACGCCTATTCCTCCTGAAATGGTTCCCGATTCAACGCTGGAGGTTGGGGTACGGTTTTTACCTAATGTTGGGGTAGGAGGGGTGATATAAATGTCGCGACGGCACTGCCAGTAAGTCCACGTTGAACCATCATTCCCAACAAAAGTACCGTCAACATAACTTGTACTTGTACTGGTCGGGAAGTTGGTAAAATCTTCAAGTCCCTGAGCACGCAGGGTTTGTGTTACGAGAATAGAAGCAATGAAAAGGAGGGAAAGGGTAAAAATTCTAGTCTTCATAGATGTTTTGCATTAAATTTAACTTGAGCACAAAGATAATATTAATGTGCATAAATGTTTTGAATTATAAAAAGAACCGACCGCAAAAATATCGCGGCCGGTCTTCCATTCGTAAAACGTAAGTTATTGAAGAATTACTTTCTGGACTTTTACTTCACCCTGTGCGTTGGTAAGTTTTGCGAAGTAAATACCTCTGGGTAATTTAACCACATTTACGGTAAGTTTTCCACCGGTAAAGTGGGTTGAATAAACCTTTTCCCCTGTAAGCGAAACCAGTTCGAATTTGTAGTTATCCGATTTGGCATTAAGGGTAAACTGCTGTGTTGCCGGATTGGGGGCCACATTGAAGGATTGAGCATTGGGCTCACTGATGCCCGGATTTACAACTACTTCGATATAATTGGGTTTAGTAGAAGTACTGGTTCCAAACGGATTAGTGACTGTCAGCGTTACATTATAAGTACCGACTGTGTTGTAATAAATGGGGGGAGGAGTTTGGCCACTAAATGAGGAAGGAGTACCACCGGGGAAGCTCCATTCCCAGGAGGAAATATCTGGCCCCGTTGAAAGATCGATAAATACGACGGATTCGCCTGGATAAACGGAAGTTGGGTTGCCAATAAAGTCGGCTACAGGAGGTATGGGTATTACGCAAGGACCTCCCGGGGTTGCCCAAATCGTATCACCGTTTGCGTTGATGGCTGCGAATTCTGTGCTTGCAGTCCAGCTTTCCGGCAATGCATTGTTGGCGTTAGGATCACACAATGTGAGTGAAGGTCCCCATCCGTCTGCCAGTGTATCCCATGGCAAAACGTCATCGTAATTGACGGAGTCAACAGTATAGCCAAATTTGTCTTTGAGCCTTATGAGTTCTCCGCTGTTATTGAGAGCACCAGATGTCCATTGGTAGCCGGATACACCGAATGTGCGCTGCATAGCTTGAGAATTAACACACACTATTATATAACCTCCGGGTTGTACGAATGTTGAAGGAGGAAATGTATAGGTGACACCTTCTGAAAAATAAAAGCCATCGAGATCTACTGTGTTTGTTCCGTTGTTGTATAGCTCAATGAATTCGAGACTATCTGTACCTAATTCTGGTGAGTTGTACATGATTTCAGAAATCACGATGTTAGCTTCTACAGGAGGGTTTACAGTTATATAGGCATCCTTACACAGGGTATTGCTTCCGTATTGGTTTGTGGCTGTTAAGCATACGGTATATTGACCGGGATAACTGTATAGGATTCCGGTGGGATTTTGTTGGTTAGATGAAGGGGGAATTCCTCCAACAAACGACCAGCTCCACGAAGTGGGACCATTGGTCGAAAGATCAGTGAAATCGATGGTTGAGCCTATGGGTACGCTGGTTGCACTTGCTGCAAAATCTACCACAGGAGGATAAGGTGCAGTGGCTGTTGTAAATACTTCCTGATTACCATAAGCCGTTCCAAATGAGTTGGTTGCATAGGCTCTGACATAGTAAGTTGTTACAGGCTGTAAACCTGTAATTTGGCTTACAAATGAACCTGTTCCGCTGCCGTCGGTGGTGTGAGGGTCGGCAATGGTCGGGTTGGGTGATGTACTCCAGCATACACCGCGGGCCGTTACGGTAGCTCCACCGGAGGAGGTTACATTACCCCCACTCGTTGCACTGTTGTAGGTGATGTTGGTAGTGGTTGCTGTTGTAACTGAGGGTATACCCTGGGGAATCAGGGGTGCGTCAGTAGCTGTGATGTAGCGAATGTCGAGACGGTTCATGTTGGTGGTATTCGAGCCACTGGGCCAAATTCCATCGGCATCGGTGCTAAAGGCAAAGGTTGTGTTGTCGCCATTACGCGATTCTATGCGTCGAATTCCGTTAGGATTATTCGCTCCAATAGGCACGATAGCCGGATAATCGCCAACTGCACTTGTACCTGCTTGCATGTAGATATCGTTAATTTCTGTATTTAGTTGGCTTTGGGTCGATTGCGTCGGAATAGCGTCTCTGATTTGGTATGAAAATAGGGGATCTCCTGTTCCGTTGACATTGTCCCACAATAAAACATATTTACCCGTTGCACCTACATTAGCAGTGCCCTTTATATAAGAACCGTCATCGGTTGTTTCTGGGGTATAAGGGTTGGTAGCAATATCAAGGGCTGTAAGGATTTTAGTGCCTGCCCACATGGCGTTGGAGGGCATAGTGCCTCCAGCTACTACCCACGACATTCTTATTGTGTGTTGCTGCCCCGGAGCGAAACGACTGCCATTCCCCGTAGGCTGATAGAAAATCCAAAACGGACCACTATTTCCGGAGGCATCGGTGGTAAATGCATTGGTCACCTTACTCCCCGAAAATGCCGTTCCATTCCACACATTACCTGCTCCATAAACTGTTGAGGCTTCTGTTACCAGACCAATTTGGCTTTGAACATCATAGGTAGTGTTGGGGAGAAGACCGGTTATTTGAAAACAGGCGGCAAATGGTGTCCTGGCATTATTTTGCGATGAAGCGGTTTTCCCACCAAAGTACTTAGGAACAACCAATTCGGTAACAGTCTGACCAATACCATAGACGGCCGAAAATAGGAGAAGTACTGCAAAGAGTCCTCTCAAAAAAAATGCGTAAAATTTCTTCATACGACTACTTTTATTAATTAAGATGTTTGCAAAGTTAGGTAAAACAAATGCAGAAATGCAGTATTTAAAATTATTTAACTAAAGTTTAAGCAGCATTTTTTCCAAGGCGTTTCCTCCTGTAAGCATTAAGGTTGGGTTTTCTAATAAGTTTTTCACCATCACAAGGAAACTGACAGATTCTCTTCCATCTATAATACGGTGATCGTAAGAGAGTGCTACGTACATCATGGGATGAATTTCCACTTTCCCATTTACGGCGATGGGTCTTTCTACAATGTTGTGCATGCCTAAAATTGCACTTTGCGGAGGATTGATAATGGGGGTTGAAAGCAAGCTGCCAAAAACACCACCATTCGTTACGGTAAAGGTGCCGCCACTGAGCTCTTCCAGAGAAATTTTCTTTTCTCTGGCACGGGTTGCCAGGTCCTTGATTTTAAGCTCTATGTCAGCCAGGCTCATGGTCTCTACATTTCTCAGTACTGGCACCATAAGGCCTTTGGGCGTGCTGACCGCTATGCCAATATCGGCATAATGATGAAATACGATTTCATCACCTTCAATCATGGCATTTACCTGAGGAAATGCTTCAAGCGCAATGGCACATGCTTTGGCGAAAAACGACATGAAGCCCAAAGAAATTCCATGCTTTTTCTGAAACTCATCTTTGTATTTGCGGCGCAGTTCCATAATGGCTGTCATATTCACCTCGTTGAAAGTGGTGAGCATGGCTGTTTCGTTTTTTACGGCCACCAGTCGCTCGCTGAGTTTTTGCCGCAAAGGTGACATTTTTTGGCGCGAAGTGTCGCGAACGGTAATCTCTTTTTTTAGTGAAAAGGTTTGGTTTTCAGGAATCTCTGATTTAACTGGTAATTTATCTTTGTTTTTCAGATAAAATTCAACATCTTCCTTAACGAACCTGTATTTTTTGAAAAATTCAAGCAATTCGGCCTCGCTGGCGTTGTTTTCCTGCATGAGTTTCCTGGCTAAAGGCGATAGGTGTATAGCCCCGATTTCCATTGATTCCGGTTGATGTTCAGTTTCTTCTGCAGGTTTTTTTTCTTCAACTGCTGAGGGAGTCGGGGGGGAGTCTGATGTTTCAGACTTTTCTGTTTTTTGTTCAGCAACAGGTGCCGAGGCAGCAAAAGCTGTGTCAATGTTGGCAATGGTAGATCCTACATCAACAGTGTCGCCTTCTGCTGCCATAATCTTTATCTTTCCTGCTTCAGGAGCACTGATAGTAAGGGTGGCTTTATCACTGTCAATCTCTAATATTTCCTGATCGCGGCTCACCAGTTCACCATCTTTCACAAGCCAGCCTGCAATAACTACACTGGTGATCGATTCTCCCGGGCTTGGAACTTTTACTTCTATTACCATATTCACTTGGTGATTAAATTTCTGAACCGATTAATTAATTCGAAGGGTCTTGTAATTCACGAGCGAAAGTTTGCCATTTATTGCCAATACAAACCATACGACATTCAATGTCGAGTCGGGGGCAAACACACTGGTGGAATGCTTTGTCGATTATTTTGCGTTGTTGCATAAAATGAAATTTACTGCTACCGGTAGCCGGGCTGCCCGATGCCGGACGGGCAATCAGTTTTAAATCATAGTGATCGTAGTTGATTTTAAGGAAGCCCCAAGCGCCCATGTTGGCAGGTTCTTCCTGCACCCACAATCTTACTTTAGTATTGCCGTATTTTTCCAGGATACTCTCTACCTGATGTTTAGGAAAAGGATACATTTGTTCAATTCGCACAATGGCCACATGTTCGGCATTTGTTTTCTCTTTTTCTTCAAGCAAATCGTAATACACTTTGCCCCAGCAAAAGATCAATCTTTCAACTTTGACGGGATCAGCCTTAGGGTCATCTATAACTTCGAGGAAACGTCCCTGTCCCAATTCGTTTAAATCGGATATCACACTGGGATGCCGGAGCAAACTCTTGGGAGTAAAGACAATCAATGGTTTACGGATATCGCGTAATACCTGACGACGCAATACATGGAAGAAATTAGCCGGAGTTGTACAATTGACCACCTGCATGTTGTTTTCTGCAGCCAATATGAGCACTCTTTCGATGCGGGCAGAGCTGTGCTCAGGTCCCTGTCCTTCGTATCCATGAGGAAGAAACAGAGTAAGCCCGTTCATTACATTCCATTTGTCTTCTGCGCTGCTGATAAATTGATCGAAAATAATTTGGGCACCATTGGCAAAATCGCCAAACTGGGCTTCCCATATGGTTAGGGCTTTGGGCCTGGCCAAGGCGTAACCATATTCGTACCCTAATACTCCATATTCCGACAGAAGAGAATTGTAGATCTCAAAACTGGCCTGATTGGGACTTAGATGTGCTAAAGGTGAATACCTTTCTTCACTGTCTTCTATAGTGAGAACAGCATGACGGTGCGAGAATGTGCCTCTTTCCACATCTTGCCCGCTCATGCGAACTGGATAACCCTCAGTTACCAGGCTCGCGTAGGCCAATAGTTCCGCCATTGCCCAGTCAACCTTTTCGTTGTTGACCACCATGTCCCTTCGCTCTTCGAGGAGTTTAACCAGTTTGCGGAAGAATTTTTTATCCTCAGGCAAAGTGGTCATCTTTTGCGTAAGGTCTTTTAGTTTTTCAATCTTATAACCCGTTTCGGGGGATTGATAGAAATCTTCTTCGCGGGCTCGACGGAAATCTTTCCATTCTTCCTGTAATAAATTGGTGATGTTGATTTTTTCTTTCTGACTCGCCATCTGAAGACTTTCTTCAAGCCGGCGACTGAAGGCCTCTTCTTGTGCATCCACAAATTCCCTGGTAACAACTCCTTCAGCTATGAGTTTTGGAAAATAAATCGAACGGGGATCCGGGTGCTTTTCAATAATTTTATAAAGTACGGGTTGGGTAAAACGAGGTTCATCACTCTCGTTGTGTCCATATCTGCGATATCCCAACAGGTCGATAAATACATCGCGGTGAAAGGTTTCTCTGAACTCCATGGCCAATTGAATGGCAAAAACCACAGCTTCCACATCGTCGGCATTTACATGGAAAACAGGTGCTTGCACTGTTTTGGCGACATCAGTGCAATAGATACTCGTGCGCCCATCCAGATAGTGGGTTGTGAATCCTATTTGATTGTTAACGACGATATGAACCGTTCCTCCCACACTGTAGGCCGGAAGTCCTGACATTTGCAGAACTTCATAAACAATTCCCTGACCGGCCACCGAGGCATCCCCATGAATCAGAATGGGGGTTATCTTGTTGTTGTCGCGTTGGTAGTGAGCATCGAGTAAGGCTCTGGTAATTCCCTGAACAACAGGATTAACAGCTTCGAGATGCGAAGGATTAGGTGCCAGGGTGACTTTGAATTGCTTTCCTGTCAGGGTTTTTAAGGTAGAGGTGTAGCCCAGATGATATTTTACATCTCCCAGCAAAAGTTCATCCTCGTATTCCAGACCTCTGAATTCGGCAAAAATTGAGCTGAAGGGTTTTTTCAGAACATTGGCCAGAACATTGAGCCTCCCCCGGTGAGGCATGCCTATGACAAACTCCTGGTTGCCCATTTCTACTCCTTTTTCCATCAAGGCATGGAGAGCAGGTATCAGCGACTCGGCTCCTTCGAGAGAAAAACGCTTTTGCCCGGGAAATTTTTTGTGTATGAATTTTTCAAAAAGTACAGCGCGCGACAGAGTTGTCAGCATGGCTTTTTTTTGCTCGTGAGTGTAAGCAGGGGTATTTCTCACAGGCTCCATCTTTTGTAATAGCCATTTCACAATCTCCGGTTGCCTGATAAACATAAATTCTGCCCCTATCGACTGGCAATACGTTTTATCGAGGTGTTCGATGATGTCGCGCAGGCGGGATGGGCCTAAGCCAATTTCTATACCGGCTTTAAATACTTTATCCAGATCTTCACTGGTTAGCCCATAATTTTCAATACTGAGATTAGGGCTGTATTTTCTTCTTGTGCGTACAGGATTTGTCTTGGTGAAAAGGTGGCCTCGCTGACGGTAATCTCTGATAAGTTCCAGTACCTTGAATTCAGAAGGCATTTCAACTCCGTCCTGGCGTTTGTAGTTTTTAGCGGCAAAATCGAATCCTGCGAAAAAATGGCGCAAGTCGGGGGCCAGCTCCTGCGAACGGTAAAGATAGGTTTGGTAAAGGTTCTCTATAACTTCCGGCTCGGAGCTATTGAGAAAGTCGTAGGTGTCCATTTGGGTTATGTTATCGAACAAATATAATATTTTTCCTTTAAAGGAGAAAGTACGTAGTGCAACAATTCTGCCAGCTCCTTTGTTCAGGCTTAAAGCAGTAGCTGTTTTTATTAAAACAAAAAAGACGGAATTAAAGTTCCGCCCTTTTATATTTATTTTTTTCCTGGATGTTTAGCTTAATTCACTCAAAGCAACTTTAATGCGTCGCATTGCTTCAGTCAGCTGTTCTTCGGAAGTTGCATAACTGATACGTATGCACGAGGGGTCGCCGAAGGCCGAACCTGGTACCAGGGCAACCTGAGCTCTGTCGAGCAGGTATAAGCAAAGGTCGTCTCCGTTTTGAATTAAGCAGTCGCCATTCTTTTTACCGTAGAAATAAGTAACGTTGGGGAAAAGATAGAAGGCTCCTTCGGGTTTATTGCATTTCAGACCGGGAATATCCTGCATAAGATGAAGCAGCAAATCGCGGCGGGTGCGGAAGGCTTTAACCATCTCCTGCAACTCTTGGGTTTCAGCCGGGTTGCGCAACATGGCATCGATGGCTGCCCTTTGGGCAATGCTGCAAGTGCCCGATGTCATTTGTCCCTGAATTTTGTTGCAAGCATCTGCTATTGCCTGCGGGCCGGCAAGGTATCCCAGTCTCCACCCTGTCATCGCGTATCCTTTAGAAACTCCGTTCACAACAGCTACTCTATCATAAAGCCCATCGAATGAAGCAAAACTTGTATGCTTCCCTTCAAAAATGATATATTCGTAAATCTCGTCGGAAAGAATAAATACATGAGGATATTTGAGCAGCACCTGAGCTAATGCCTCCATTTCAGCCGGAGTATAAACACTTCCCGTAGGATTGGAAGGTGAGTTAAACATAATTAACCTGGTAGAAGGAGTAATCGCCTCTTCGAGCTGCCTGGGTGTAATCTTGAAATCTTGCTCAATACCGGCATACAGAAAAATGGGTTTGCCTTCTGCTAATTTTACTATTTCGGCGTACGAAACCCAATAAGGAGCCGGAATCAGTACTTCATCTCCCGGATTCACCACGCTGAGTACACAATTGGCAAGCGCCTGTTTGGCACCTGTGGAAACCACTATTTGCGAAGGCTTATAATCCAGCCCATTATCCCTTCTTAGTTTCACAACAATGGCCTCACGCAATTCTGGGTAACCAGGCACCGGCGGGTAATGGGTATAGTTTTCATCAATAGCTTTTTTGGCCGCTTCTTTG
>DDBO01000114.1 GCA_002332755.1 Bacteroidales bacterium UBA2030
AGTAAAGTTGAGACTATAGTGGTAACCATGAATCTGAGAAGTTTTGGTGCCGACTGGATTCACTCTAAGTTGGAAAGTGTGCTTCAACGCGACATAGTTTTATTGAATCCAGGCCCTAAATTATGGAATCGTTTTCGCATGGGGCTTAAAGCTTATTATAATCCCGGAGAATACAAGCGCAAAGTTTTACTGCAATGGCATTTTAAAAATGACCATTTAGGGCCTCATGCACCCTACCCGACAGCCCAGGCATGGATAGATGCCCTTGAATCCGGACAGTCAAACCCTTCACTATCAGACTCTGCATCGTTAAGCCTTGCCCAAACGTTTATAAGGCTTTTTGCCTTTAGAATAGATACCTCTACTAACCCAAGAATCAGGGATTTTGATAAGATAGTAGAACTAGCCCAAAAACGAGGATGGAAACTGGTCTTCAACATACTGTCGGAAAATGTGGAAAAAGCACGCTTGCTTACCGGCGATGCCTTGCCCTCATTGATGATGCAAAACCGTGACCTTCTGGTGAAACGATATTCACGCATGGGTGCAATAGTTGTGGATAACCTCACAGTGGTAGATTCTTCGTTATTCATAGATAAAAACTGGCCCACTGAGCATTACGCCGAAGCCGGACGCAAGGCCGTAGCACGAAATATCGCCCTCTCCCTTAAAGCTTTTTATCCACAAATTTTCGATGACGTAAAGGAAAGAACACATTTCTATACCGATTTCGAACGCCCAGCCCCGGGTTTCGCCACATACACGACAAGTACACGAAAAGCCCGAAGCGGTACACATGCCATTGCTCTTCACCCGGGCCAACCCTACTCCCCTGCCTTCTACCTCACTGCTAATGACACTGAAATTAGAGGTGCGGCAACCCTTATTGTTTCTGCTTTTTACAGTGGACATGTTATAGACAATCAGATGAAACTGGTAATTTCACTCGAAAACAACCAGGTACGCCAGATGTATAGGGTGGCCTATCCGGAAAACATCACCGACAAGGAATGGAATGAGATTTCATACTCGGTTTTACTCAAACCAGGTTTACGGCCAGGTGACTTACTCACCGCCTATTGTTGGTACACAGGCACCGACACTGTATTTATCGACGACTTCAATGTTCGTATTATCCCTTCTGATTCAACATGGTTTGATAACTTTGCAAAACTCAAGAATACATCACCTAAGTAACCTACTAACCATGATAAATAAAATTAAAGAGAATCCATCTCTAACTACACTGATTATCATTGCTCTTCTGCTTACCATCATCCGATTTTCTCACCCCCACAAAAATATTCTCAGCTACGATACTTTTGGTTATTACATCCATCTACCGGCGCGGTATATCTACGATGACCCCGGTATTCGGAATTTTAAATGGGTAGAAGAAATCAATAAGATCTACAATAGCACTCCGACTTTTTATCAGTTCTCTGATGGTGCTGATGGACAAAAAGTTATAAGGTTTTACAGGGGAATGTCGTATGTGCTCATGCCGGCCTTCTGGGCAGGAGACGTTTGGGCTCGCCTGAGCGGTGCTCCTCGGGATGGTTTTTCAACTCCCTACACCACCGCTGTTTGGATTTGGGGCTTACTGTTGAATTTTGCGGGTTTGTGGTTTTCAAGAAAAATTTTGCTCCGCTATTTCGATGAGTTAACTACAACGGTCACTCTGGTACTGATGTTTTTAGTATCCAACCTATATTTTTTCATGGGTTACGGCAATGAAATTCCACATGTCCACCTTTTTACTTTACTTGCTTTGCTCATATGGTTTACCATTCGCTGGCACGATGCCCCCAACCCAAAGACCGCACTGGCTGCCGGACTGACAGCCGGATTGATTGTTGCATCCAGGCCCAGCGAAGTACTTGTTCTGCTCATTCCCTTGCTTTGGGGGGTCCACGACAAAGAATCTGCAATAAATAAATTCAATTTACTTTTGAAAAACTGGCCCTCGGTTTTGGCGATGGGGTTCGCTTTTGTCATTCTTCTCATTCCTCAATTGCTATATTGGAAAGCAGTGGCCGGGCAATGGCTCTTTAATGCCTACAATGACCCCGGCTCTCAGCTTGACTTACGTAATCCGCGTTTTCTCCACACCCTGCTTGGATTCCGAAAAGGTTGGCTCATTTATTCCCCTGTAATGATATTTTCCCTGTGGGGACTCTGGAAATCCATCAAAGAAAAGAAAATTTGGGCCAATGGAATTGCAATCTACTTTTTGCTAAATCTTTATCTGATAGCCAGCTTTACCAGCCTTGTGAGCTATGGTTGGAGGGCATTTATTCAAAGCTACGCTGCTCTTTTACTACCCATGGCACTTTTTGCCAACTATCTGCTCCATTTTCCCAAAGCAAAAAAAATCGCACTAACGGCCTTTCTGATATTTCTTGGCGTGCTCAATGTTTATCAGGCTATGCAAATCAATATTGGTACCATCCATGGTTCTCGCATGACCCGAGCCTATTACTTTGCTACCCTTTTTAAAAAATATCCAACTGACAAAGACCAAGAGCTTCTCCTTCCAGAAAGGTCCGTTACAGGAAAAGAAACGCTTAAGCATCCCGGAAGTTTTTTCAATCGCGTTGTGCGTTTCTACGATTACGAAGTTCCTAATCCTGAATACAACAAATATCTCGATTCCACCCTCTCCTATTCAGGCCGGTTTTCTCTAAAATTAGATTCTACCCTTGAATTTCCCCGCGGATTAGAATGCAAATATGGCGACCTAAGCAATCGCTCTTACATCTATATCCGTATTAGCGCAAGGGTATTTCCCGACGCCAGTGTTTCCGACCTCGATAAATCTCCTTTACTGTTGGTTACCCATGCCGTTAGAAACAACCAGGCATTCAAATATTTTGCGCGTTCTATCTCCGATACCACATTACATATTCTGCCCGGCAGGTGGAATTATTTCTGGGCCGAATATATGACTCCTGATGGCATTAAACCTGAAGATGGAATTAAAAGTTATATTTGGTTCCGAGGAAAAAAAGGTTACCACATCGACGACCTTCGAATTGAAGTTTTTGAACCAATGGAATGCATGGTCCAGTGATCTCTCTTTCCGCTGGGAATACCCAATGGAATCCTATTTTTGCAGAAAAAAACAATACCTGATAGCTAAACGATTTTTAGCAACCCTTTAATCTTTATGGAAAATCTTACAATCTCCGTCATCATCCCGGCTTATAACGAAGAAACCGGTTTACAAACTACTCTCGAAAAAATTGCCCGGCTTGGTCTTTTCGAACAATACGAGTTTATTGTGGTTGATGATGGTTCTACCGATAATACAGCACAAGTGGCCGCATCATTTCCCCTCAGGGTCTTCCGTCACGAAACCAACAAAGGGTATGGGGCCGCACTCAAAACGGGCATCCGTAAAGCTCAGGGAAGCAAAGTAATTTTTATGGATAGCGATGGGCAACACGATCCTGCATTCCTGCCCGAAATGGTTAAAATGCTCGACCATTATGATATGGTTATTGGAGAAAGAACTGCCGACAGTTTTCAGGTTAAATCACGTTCCGGTGGAAAGAAACTCATTCGTTGGGTAGGAGAATACCTGGTGGAACAAAAGTTGCCCGATTTCAATTCCGGTTTCCGCGGTTTTCAACGCGACCTCATACTCTCCCTCCTACACATTATGCCTAATGGATTCTCATTTTCAACAACCTCTACCCTCGCTTTTCTAAAAGAAGGATATACCATCGGCAGATTCCCTATTAAAGTCACAGAGCGCATGGGAAGGGCAAGCACCGTCAAATTTCTCAAAGATGGCCCCAAAACTTTTCTTCTGTTGTTCAGGCTTACCATGCTGTTCAACCCGCTCAAAGTATTTTTCCCGGGAAGTGTACTGCTTTTCATAACGGGAATGATTTGGGGCATCCATGGATATACCGTTTTTAGTCGCTTCCCCAATACAGCAACCATATTGATTATAAGTGGTATATTTTTGTTTTTCATTGGTTTACTTGCCGATCAAATTTCGGTAATGAACCGTCGCAAATTCTAAAGGATGAAGCATAACTTCCGCATAAATTCCTGGACAGACAAAGATGTAGAAGCCCATTGGGATCGAGTAGCCTCCATTTATATTGCTGAAAACCACAAAGTAAAAGACACCCACGATCAGCGGTTCAAGCGTATGCTGGAGCTATTGCCCCCTCTGCCTGAGGGTTCGGAAGTTTTAAACATTACCAGTCGCGATGGTGAAGCTGCGGTATATATTGAGAGAGCACGGCCAGGAGTAAAAGTTTTGAATGCCGAAATATCTGCCGGGCTGATGCAGGAAGCCCATCGGCTATGGCCAGGCATAAGGCAGGTAAAAATAGAAACCTATAGCCTACTTCCTTTTGCCGACAAAAGTTTTGACGCCATCGTAAGCCTCGAGACTCTCGAGCATGCTGCAGAACCTGTTAGATTTTTGCAGGAGCTATACCGGGTCGCCAAACCCGGAGCCACACTTGTACTCAGTTGCCCTCCGGCCACCAGCGAGTGGCCTTACAGAATTTATACAACCTTGTTTGGAGGTCATGGGGAAGGTCCTCACCGTTTCCCATCATCCAAAGAAGTAAAACAAATGATGAAAGAGGCAGGCTGGTTACTCCAGCACCATGAAGGGACTCTACTCTTACCGGTAGGCCCAAACTTTTTAAAAAATTGGGCTGAATGGCTTATTCGCAAGCTCCAGCGCACCTTTATCAGTGAATTGGGAATCAGACAGTTTTATGTTGCCAAAAAAGAAAATAAATATTGAAAAAGTCATGCAAAGCCATCTTTGCAATCGCTGTGGTACCTGCGTAGGACTGAGCGATGGAAAGGTGGTTTTCAGAAACCGTGAAGGTGAATATCGCCCTCAGATAGTGAACCCTTTAAACGAAAAAGAGGCTGAACTTCTATTGAACGCCTGTTCTGGTCATGAGTTTAATTTCCCCGAATATAACAAGATCTTATTCCCATCGTCACCTCATTACCACCGTTTTATAGGAAGTTATCGCCGTTTACTTATAGGACATGCGAATGATCCGGAAATAAGAGCCAATGGAGCCAGTGGGGGTATTCTGAGTGCAATTCTCATCTTCCTGCTCGAAAAAAAGCGCATTGATGGAGTGGTTACCACACGCATGTCGCGCAGCCAACCCTGGCTGACTGAATCCTTTATCGCAACCACCCGGGAAGAAATCATAGAATCGGCACAAAGCAGGTACATCATTACTTCGGTAAATGAAATTTTGCCGCAGATAGAGAAATTTCAAGGAAGATTGGCTTACGTAGGCCTCCCCGGCCAGGTACAGTCAATTCGTAAACTTCAGGCCATGGGGCACCCTGCCGTAAAAAACATCCATTTTGTTTTCGGGCCTTTTTACGGAAACACCCTGCATTTCTCCTCCATCAAGAGTTTTCTTCGTGCCCATGGAGAAAAAGACTACCAGCGTATTCAAAAGTTGTATTTCCGTTATGGAGAATGGCCAGGGCGTATGCGAGTGGAACTCGAAAACGGCAAAGTAATGGAATTGCCCAAGTTTCACGCCAACTACCTTATTCCATTTCATATTCTTAAAAACAGCTTGCTTTGCACCGACCTTACCAACGAATTCACCGATCTTTCGGGAGGCGATGCCTGGGCTCCGGTGTATGAAGAAAGAGGTAAAGGATTCTCGATGATTATTGTCAGATCGGGTGCAGCCGAAGCCTTGTTAAATGAAATGATTCAAGGGGATTGGATTACGGCATGGCCTGTGGAGGAAGAAGAGGCTATTCGCATGCACAGCCATGGCTACGACCTGAAAAAAAGAGGCACTTTTATCCGGATGCAATTCCGCCGTTGGCTGGGGCTAACCAACCCCGACTATGGATATAAACTAAAAGGATTTCTCTTGGCACGCTACCTAATGGAAATTATTATCAGCAGCCTTTTTTTAATTCTGGGCACACCCCCGGCCCGCTTCGTCGCCGACCGCATTCCCATGCGTTGGATGGGTGTAATTTTCGAAACTGCAAGAACCCGATGGAAAAAGGCAACCCATGGGATTAAACGTACCAATCTCGAAGCATGAATCTTAATATCCTGAAAAAAATATTATTAAACCTGCTAAAAGCGGTTGTTGCTACTGGCCTTTTATGGCTAATTGTGGCTCGCACTGGTTTTGCGCTCGACACCTTTGTTGAAGTAATATCAAAAACTCGCCTGGTTTGGTTCCTACCCAGCCTGCCCGGAGTATTAATTGTATTGTGGATAAAAGCCTGGCGTTGGCATCTGTTGATGCGTAATCAGCATATTTTTTTCGCTCAATCAAAATCCTTTATCGCCTATCTAACTTCCTTTTTTATTGGATTGCTTACCCCGGGCAGGTTTGGCGAAATTGTCAAAGTATATTATGTTCGCTCTCTTCCCGGTGCTGGACTTTTTAGAAGCTTTCAAACTGTAATTGCCGACAGATTCTACGATCTATATTTCCTCTTTGCCTACGGCATCGTGTCATATTTCCTCATTTTTAATAATTATTCCTCCATTTCCCTTTTTTCTTCCATTGGAGCAGGCCTCTTGGGGCTCCCTATGCTGTGGCTATTATTAAAATTCATACAACCCAAAGACCCGTCTAAAAGCTTAATAGGATTTTTGCATGGTTCACTTGCAATGATTACAGGTATGCGATCAGCACACACCTGGTTCATCACCTTCTTCGCCTATTTGGCTTATTTCGCTCAGTCGTGGCTCATCGCCCGCTCCCTCGATATCTCCATAGATTTCATTTCTCTCTCAGCTATTATGACGCTGACAAGTGTTGTCCTTTTACTTCCTGTTACCTGGGCCGGTATGGGAACACGAGAATTTTCGTTGGTAATGCTTATGGCTTTATTTGGTGTATCAAGCGAAAAAGCAATTGCATTTAGTCTGCTGCAGTTTACTTCCTCATTCCTCGTAGGTGGGCTCACGGGATTGGCTCTTTGGTTTCACTTGCCCATCCCCAAAGAAGAATTAAAAAAGGATTACGATTCTATTCTTAAGTTTTTTAGGCGCAACCCGGAATAATTGATGGAATCCATAGATCTCACCTCTTTTTTGGCATTTTGGGAAAAAATGAAGGGACTTTGAGGATGTAATCAGAATAAGCAGGCTTTTCTTTGCGTAATTTTTCCTCAGTCATTTTTACCCCTGAAATCTTAACCAGAAGCCAGGTAATAGCTATTGGACTGATGAGCCCAAACCAAAATCCCTGACTGGTTGCTATAAGTCCCATTCCCCACCATATAAGGCTTTCACCAAAATAATTGGGATGACGTGTCCAGGCCCATAGCCCTTTATCCAATATTTTCCCTTTATTCAGGGGATTGCGCTTAAAGCGCCAAAGCTGCCAATCGCCTACTGCTTCAAACAAAAAACCAATTATCCATAAAACAAGCCCAAAGGCTGCTATCCCTGTGCCTAATTTAGCCCCTGAATTCATCCAAATTGCCGTTACCGGTAAGAACACTATCCACATGATAAATCCCTGAAGCCAGAAAACCTGAAATAAACTCACATACCAATAACGTTCTGATCCATATTTGGCTCTGAATGCCTGATAACGAGGATCCTCCCCTTTGCCAAAATTCCGAATAAACAAATACGCTGATAATCTTATCCCCCAGACTACCAGTAAACTCAATAACGTCCAGGATAAAATTCCGTGGGGAAGACCAAACTTTAGACAACCATAAAAAGCAGAAATCAGGAAGCCCAGGCCCCAAAAGGGATCTACAATACTGGCATTGCGGAGTAGCACGCTTACTGGCCACAGCAGGGTCATCATCGTAAGGATGAAACCCAGCAGGGGAAGCCATATTCCCAAAAAATGTTCAGTTGTAATCACCTTGAAACAACTAATTTCAATACAACCTGCGACCCATTATCCATCACAATGCGCACAAAGTATATTCCAGGGGCTATTCCATAAATAGTATAATTTCCTGAAGGTTCTGGCTTAGTAAATTTCTTTATCAGCCCACCTCCGGGACTTAATATTTCAACCAAAGAATACTTAGCTTGAACAGAACTTTGGATTCTAAAACTTTCTCTTGCCGGATTGGGATATAAACCCAAAGAAGGTGCATGGTTTTCGTTAACCCCCAAGGCTTTGGTAATATAGATATATTGCGGAAAATTCAGGGTAAATGAGCCCAGGGCATTAGACGCCACAAGTTTAACTGCATGCCAGCCGGTATCTGCAAAAATCACTTTTGGATTGCGAATGTCGGAATAGGAAGGAGTGCCTCCTTCGAAATACCAGTCCCATGCAGTAGTTGTTCCTCCCAGGTCTTCGGCTGCAAAATTCACAACCGTATAAGCCGGAGCCGGATTTTTATCAGTACGTATGACTACTACCGGCCATCCAGTTTCACATCCAAAGCCGGGTGTAGCAAACAAACCATCGCCACCAGGGAAATAACCCAATAACTGGTCTGTACGGCTCCAATTGACTCCCACCGCATTGTTAGCCAGTGGATCACATAGTTGAATTGAACGGGCAGTACCTGATGCTCCTAAAGGCCAGGGCCAATCAGGGAGGTATGGAATACTGTCGATAGTGTAACCCAATTTATCTTTCAACATGAGAAGTTCTCCTGCATTATTTAAATTACCGGCCATCCACGACATTGCCGACACACCAAACCATTTTGCCAGCAAATGCGAAGAACGGGCCAGAACAAGATACTCTCCCGGCTCCATCCGGTAATCAGGAAAAGTCATTTCAATACCCCTTGTGGAAAAACCCTTCAGATTTACTGAATGATTCTCATTATTACGAATTTCGATAAATTCCAAACTATCCGGATCTGGCAGGCCCGATTTGTACATGATTTCAGTAAGAGCCAGCTTTGTCTTGCCGGGAGCTGCCACATATACATAATTGTCCTGACACACCGAATCAGCACCAAGCACATTGGAAACTTTCAGGCATACTCTATATACACCTGGCTGGGTATATTTAATTCCCGCCGGATTCTGGCTTGTTGATTGCGAGGGAATTCCCCCGGAGAAAGTCCATTTCCAGCTTGTGGGATTGCCAGTACTTAAATCAGTAAAACTGACATTCTCCCCCGGAAAAATAAAAGTTGACGTACTGGTGAATGAAGCTGAAGGAATATCCATGTTGCATCCCGTTGCCGGTGTTGCATAGACCAGTCGTCCGTTAACCATCTTGCCCACAGAGCGCGATGCACGGCTCCACGATTGTCCAAGAGCATTGTTGGCATTTGGATTGCAAAGCTCAAGACTGTAGCCTTTACCATTGGCCAACGAATCCCATGGGTTATTGGGTTTATAAGGGATACTGTCGACAGTAATACCAAATTTATTCACCAGCTTGATGAGTTCTCCTGAATTTGCCAATACACCTGAAGTCCACTGCAAAAAGGAGACCTCATAAAAACTTTCAGCGGCCTTTCGATTTCCGGCAATTACCAAAAAGGATCCAGGTTGAAGCACGACATCCGGAAATTCATATTCAATACCCGCGGTAAAACTGAAATTCTTCAAATTCACCGGTTGGCCTCCCCGATTATACAGTTCGATAAACTCGAGACTGTCGGGGTTAGTTTCGGGAGGATTATACATTATCTCTGTAATGACAATGGGTTCGGCGCTATTATCACCTACCTGAATATAACCCGGCTTGCAGAGTGTATTCTGTCCATAAATATTTCCGGCTGTGAGGCAGACCTTGTATAAGCCCGGTTCTTCGTATCTCACCGGAGGCGGGGTTTCCCCTTCCCAAACTAATGGATCACCTCCTTCGAAATACCAGTGCCATGAGTTGGCTGCACCCTTGGTAAGGTTGACAAAAGTTGCCGTCTGGTTCATGGCAATGACAGTATCAAGGGTCGTAAAATCAGCAACAGGCGCCGTAAAACTGCAGGGTGCAAGCGGAGTAGCATAGATCTTGTTTCCTGCCTGGTTGCTTGCGGCATATTCACTGCTATAAATCCAATTTTCAGGCAAGCTATTGTCCATCGAAGGATCGCAGATTACCAGCGAGGGGCCTCCCCCATTAGGTTTTGTGGGCCATGGAGCGGAGCTTAGATAGTAAACAGAATCCACCAGTTGTCCATAATTATCAAAAAGCATTATCTCCGAGCCTGTATTACTGAGCTTTCCTCCAATCCATTGGTAGGAAGGCACACCGAAGGTGTGAAGTATGGCAGCAGGGTTATAAGCAAGCAAAACATACTCCCCGGGATCGAAATTACGGGCGGGAAATGTAAAACTTATATTGCGTGCCGTAAGTGAATAACCCTCAAGATTGATGGATTCGGTTCCATTGTGGTAAATCTCAATAAACTCAATGCTATCCTGGGTTTCAGGGGGATTGTACATTATCTCGGTAATCACCAGATCAGGTACCTCTGCAACCAATACTTCTATATAATCCGATTTACAAACCGTATTTTCTCCATAAACGTTGCCTGCCGTCAAACAAACAATGAATTTCCCCGGTGTATTGTAAGTGATAGCAGGAGGCTGTGCGGTAGTGTCGGCAAAAGGTTCACCGCCTTCAAAATCCCAATAATAATAAGAAGCATAGCCTTGGGTAAGATTTGTAAAAGAAACTGACTGACCCGCAACGATTTTTACTGAACTTGCACTAAAATCGGGTTGAGGAACAGTATGGGCACAAGGGCCACCTGGTGTTCCATAAATAGGTTCACCACTTGCATTGATAGACTGAAATTCAACACTGTGAATCCAATTCTCGGGCACTCCACTATTAAAACCCGGATCACAAAGAACGAGTGAAGGACCATACCCATTAGCCAGGGTATCCCAGGGAAGTGTATTCGTATATCTGACTGTATCTACAAGAAACCCAAAATTGTCTTTCAATTGAATGAATGCACTGTTGTTGTTTAGCTTACCCCCATTCCACTTCAGCGAACTTACTCCAAAAGTCCGGCGTATGGCTAAGGTATCATAGGCCAGCACAAGGTATTGCCCTGGATTAAAGGCAATTCCGGAAAAAGTAAAATTGACATTGCCGGCATTCAGAACAAAACCATTCAAATTGACGCTTTCCGCTCCATTGTTATAAATCTCAATAAAATCAAGGCTATCGCTCGACTCTGGCGGATTATACATTATTTCGGTGATCACAATGTCGCTGTAGGGTTGAATCACATGGATATAATTATCCAGGCAAAGGGTACTGTTTCCCTGACCATTGCTTACCGTCAGGCAAACATCGAAATCGCCAGGCATGTTATAAGTAATATCAGGATTTTGAGCCGTTGAAGCAGAAGGTGCCCCCCCCTCGAAAGTCCAGGACCACTGAGTAGGATTTCCCAATGAAATATCAAAAAATGTAACACTTTCACCGGCCATAATCGTGGTATTATCAGCCCAGAAATTGGCAATGGGGGCACCACTCCACGAACCGCATGAAGCACCCGGAGATGCCCACACAGGTTCGCCTGTTGGCAACACCCCGGCATACAAAGTAGCAGCCGACCAATTTTCAGAAAGCGAATTATCACCAAATGGATTACACAATTCTAAAGAAGGCCCCGTTCCATTGGGTGTTGTTGGCCAGGGAGAAACAACGCCATAATACACACTATCTACGGTAATACCCTGTGGATCTATCAGTTTTATTAACTCTCCGCTGTTTGAAAGCCTGCCGCTTTGCCATTGAATGGCAGCCACCCCAAATATCGATTGCATGGAGGCAGCATTATAAGCCAAAACCAGGTATTCCCCAGGATTTATAATATATGAAGAAAATATATATACTATCCCATCTGTAAATTGGTAACCCTGAAGATTAATGGGGAAGTTCCCCCGGTTATAAAGTTCCAAAAATTCAGTTTCATCGCTGCTCCCCGGCGGATTATAATTAATTTCGCTGATAACAATAGGGCTGTTGCTTTGAGCAGTGCTAAGCTGAGGAAGCATCATCCATGCAATAAAAAAAGCTGCAAGAATGCGCAAAAAATTCAGGGTCTTCATACACGCTGATTTTTACTTATTTACTCCGGAAACAAAAATATATCCAAAAAACAAATATCGCTGTTTTTCAATCCACTAACAAACAAGCATATCATAACTTATTCAAAAATAACACAAAAAATTTCCATACTGAAATGACAAAACCGGCATTATCACCTTTTCATTGCTTCCTGTTTTATTTCCTGCTTCAAATAAATGTATTTGCATCGGCGCAGGATTTTCTCTCCATACACGCAGAAGAAAACATGTATTATAAAACACATTCTTCGCCCAAAGAACCCGATTCAATCAAATCTTTTCGCCTCCCTGGACAAATCAAAAACAACATTCGGGTATTTGGATATCATCCCTATTGGATGAATAATAACTGGAGCCAGTACCAATGGAATCTGCTTACCGATTTATGTTATTTCTCTTACGAAGTAGATCCGGCAACTGGCAATGCAATTACTACCAACCATTTCGAAACCGCTGCAGTTATTGATACAGCCTTATCTCATGGATTAAAAGTTCATCTTTGTGTAACTCTGTTTAGCGGACACAGCACCTTTTTTACAAATCCCCAGGCCCGGCGAAATTTGTGTAATCAACTTGTTGAGAAAGTAAAACAGAGAGGCATTCACGGCATCAACATCGACTTCGAAGCAGTTTCCTCATCGCAAAGTATGGAGCTTACGGCTTTTATGCAAGAATTAAGGCATTCCATTGATTCAGCTTCACCATCTACCCAACTCAGCATGGCTACGCCGGCAGTCAACTGGAGTAATACTTTCCATTTTCCTGAGTTGGTGCAGATCTGTGACTTTTTTATGATAATGACTTACGACTATTACTGGAATTTAAGCCAGACGGCTGGCCCGGTGGCACCCCTTTATCCGATGGAGAGCGGATATCCCTATGGAGTGGTTCGGACGATTCAATATTACTTAAACCAAGGTGTGCCAAAAAACAAAGTTTTGCTGGGGATACCTTATTACGGGAGAACCTGGCCGGTGCAATCACCATCCGCGCCAAGCAATACCCGAGGTGCTGGTAGTGCTGTGACCTACCGGTCGGTAAAATCCAATTCATCAATCTTTAATGAGCAAACACGCCGATATAATTCTGCATCACGGGCTACATATTATGCATATGAGGCCAATGGTTGGAATCATTGCTTTATTGATGAACAGGCAGACCTTCAACATAAATACGACGTTGTGAACGCTTATTCATTGCGTGGCATAGGCATCTGGGCTCTCGGCTATGATTATGGCTTCAGCGAGTTGTGGCAGCTCATTGGTGAAGCCTTTGGCTCTGATGGCAGTATGAGTTGCAGCGACTCTCTCTTTGACGCAGGGGGACCAGCCTACCTTTCTCCTTCCTTTTCTCACAAACCTTTGATGATTAGCCCAGCAGGAGGCTCTCCCTTGCATATTTCCTTTCCAGAGCTTTCACTGTCGGATTCCCGGCTCGATGTTTTTGAAGGTTGCGATACCACCCGACCGCCTTTAATTTCTTTATTTTATGAGAATGCAGGCTTTAACTTTTTCACCGACTCCACCCAAATTTATTTAATTCCTCGTGCTACAGGCCCCAACCCAAAGGCCGACTATTGCATTACCTGGCGTTGTCCCTCAGCCGGGACAACCAATGTAGACAATAATGAATGGATCAGCGTTTTCCCATGCCCTGCCACCCATCAACTGAATATCGCTTTCCCCGAGTATTTCCCTGCTAAAACATTAAAAGTTAACTTAATAAATTCGGCAGGAATTATTGTGTTTACCGTTGAGGAGAACCCTTCTGGGAAGATAACCACGCTGAACCTCCCCCACTGGCTATCACCAGGTATTTATTTATTACGTGCACAAGTTTCAGACAAGTTTTTTTCTTCTAAAATTGTCATTTCCCGGTAAAGGAAGATTCTATCACCTTAGCCTTTTAGACTACTCTTCCTGCTGTGGCAATGGCGGCAACACTCACACGGGTACCAGGTACCTCCAACAGCAGGTTGATACAAGCTTCCATTGTTGATCCTGTCGTTATTACATCATCTACCAACAAAATATGTTTTCCTTCCAGGCACTTAGTTTCCCGTAAGGCAAACACAGATTTTACATTCTCCCAACGCTTCAGCCGCGATTTACGGGTCTGCGTTTCTGTAAAGACAGCACGGTGCAGTGAGGTTTCATCTACAGGCTTATGCATCGACTGAGCGAGCCCCAGGGCAAACATGGCCGCCTGATTGTAGCCTCGCTTTTTCTCTTTATCAGGATGTAAAGGAATAGGAATGATTACATCCACGCCCCGAAAAACTTCCGATTCAAGCAGTTCTCTGCCATAAATACAACCCACAAAAATTCCAATCTCGGGTGCATGCCCGTATTTTAAATTATGCAGAAGCCTTTGCACCGGAGCACTCTTACGAAAAAAATACCTGGCTGCACCCCCCTCTACCGGCACCCGTCCCCAAAACGACCTTACAACCTGGTTATCTTTCGGATTCAAATGAAATCCAGTCTGGGGCAAATGAAGCAAACAACGATTGCAAAGGATTTCCTCATTCAAATACAAACTATTTCCGCAAGCCTGACATAGCCTCGGATAAATAAGCGACAAAAAATCGTCAGCATATTCTATGATCTTGCTTAGCATAAACTCACCCTGCTCCCAAAGTTAATAATTTACTATTTTTATTTACCTCATTCCAAGAAGATGGGAAACGTCAGAACCAGCACAAAAGCCCGAAAACAGAGTAAATAAAACAGCCATCAGTATCAAACCTGACTCAGCCTATTTAACAACTTATATGGGAATGATACTTTAAAACAAGCCTAATCTTATTTTAACCACTACCCTTAAACATAAATCATTTGTAATTAATTTGTTTTTTGTCCTTTTTTTACTATGGGTTTTCCGCTTGAAAAATCGATTGTAATTGAACTCAGTTCTTTACCGTCGGCAGTATATGGCAACACCTGTACACTTTGGCCATTATATTCAACAATAATGGGACATGAAATGCTATCTGTGCAAAACCAATCAATCTTGCAGGGAGTTGTACACGATTGGATATCATATTGACCTGTTTTGCTATTCATACTCTTAATAGTTGCTCCTGATGGGATTGTATTGACCTTCACTACCCAACCCGACCATGTTATAATATTCGTTGCAGGTGGCATTTGCGATTTTGGATAAGATTTTACACCCGTTCCATTGCATGTTTTACATACATCATGGACAATACCCGTCCCATTACATTCAGGGCACTTGTATGTTTTCCCGTCAAATCGATTCACAAAGCTACCCTTTCCCCCACAACGTTCGCATTCAATAGTTTCGGGATCTAATCCAGTTCCGTTGCAATTTGGACATTTTTCTGTATAAACCGGAGTAGGTTCATATGAGTAATGAATTTGTTCGTTGCTTTCCATCTTTACAAAACTACAATCAAAATACCATTCAAAGTTATCTTTCTGTGTTATATTCCCAACATTATCAATTGAAGTTGGCACTCCGTTCAGAAATAAATATACAAACCGAGAATCACTCAACAAATGAATATCCGGTCCATCAATGATATATTCTTTTTCAAAACCCGAAAGAATCGGGCCCTCATTCAATTTCTCTAAATTCCCGCTTTGAAAAGACCATTGATCTCCATTTAATATTACCGCATAACATACATCACAAAGTTTTAAAGGAAGAAATTCATTATTTTTTACGCTTACTTTGAATTGGATTTTTTCCGGAGTTGCATCAAAATAAGGTGTATTAGTAACTTCGTAAATATCATATCCTGGCATTTCAGGATCACAATAAGTAATTTTCTTTTCAGATTTTATTTTTTTCTCGATAATAAATCACATCCGTCCAAAATAAT
>DDBO01000177.1 GCA_002332755.1 Bacteroidales bacterium UBA2030
TATATGGCTCATCCCAATTATTATAGATACCAAAAGAACAAAATATTTTTTCATATAGCTGTTTATCAATTATTTAATTCAAATATCCAGACTGCCTAACAATTGGTACCATCAAGCAACAATGATAAACAGCCAGAAAATTCCTAAAACGGAGGAATAGTATTTTTGTAAAAGAACAGGAAGTTTTGTTGTTATTTATTTTTCAAAATTAAAAACAAAAATATTCTAAATATATTTCAGACACGATTAAGTTCACCAAGTCAATAATTTAAAACTATTCCAAACAAGCAAACTTTCTTTATCGTCAGGGGTATAATCGTATGTTTGCTACTTTTGCACTTCAATTCACCGGCAGATGAGCGACATAATAAAGCACGAATGCGGTATTGCATTTATCAGGCTTTTGAAGCCATTGGAGTATTATCTCGAAAAATACGGTACTACGACCTGGGCACTTAGCAAAATACAGCTGCTGATGGAGAAGCAGCACAACAGAGGACAAGACGGAGCAGGCCTGGCATGCATAAAATTAAATCTCGAACCGGGTCGGAAATATATCAACCGCATACGCAGTAACTCTTCCACGCCGATAAAAGATGTCTTTGAGCAAATTTTTGCCCCGTACAAAAAGCTAAAAGAGCAACATCCTCATCGCCTGCTCGATGTGCAATTCCTGAAAGAAAATATTGACTTTAGCGGCGAATTATTTCTTGGACATTTACGTTATGGAACGTTCGGTAAAAACACCATTTTAAATATTCATCCCTTTGTACGGGAAAACAATTGGAAAACCCGAAACCTGGTGCTGGCAGGTAATTTTAATTTAACCAATGTGGATGAGCTTTTTGGTCGTCTGGTTGAATTGGGTCAATATCCTGTAGAAACCTCTGATACTGTAACTATTCTTGAAAAAATCGGACATTTTGTAGATGAGGAAAATGAAAGGATATTCAAGCATTATAGGGCACAGGGATTCTCTAAAAAAGAGATTACCGATCTCATTATTCGAGACTTTGATTTATTAAATGTTCTCAGAGAAGCTTCACAGCATTGGGATGGTGGGTATGTGATGGCCGGATTACTGGGGCATGGAGATGCTTTCGTCATGCGCGATCCGGCGGGTATCCGACCGGCTTTTTGGTATGCAGATGAAGAAGTAGTGGTAGCAGCATCGGAAAGACCGGTCATCCAGACTACATTTAATCTGAAAGCCGAACAAATTCAGGAAATACCTCCGGCACATGCCCTTTTAGTCAAACATGACGGTTCGTTTCGTATTGGAGCTTTTACTGAACCACGACCCAAAGCTGCCTGTTCTTTTGAGCGGATTTATTTTTCAAGGGGCACAGACAAAGACATATACAAAGAACGCAAAGCTCTCGGTCGTTTTCTTTTACCTTCAATACTTCAATCGATTGACTACGACCTTGAACATACAGTATTTTCGTATATTCCCAACACAGCAGCAGTGGCCTTCCAAGGGCTCATGGAAGCACTTACAGAATTTTGCGACCAACTGAGAAAAGAAAAATTGCTGACACTGGGGCATTCGCCATCAGTAGAAGAGATAGACAAAATTTTCAGTATCAAGCCTCGCTTCGAAAAAATTGCTGTTAAAGACATCAAATTACGTACTTTCATCACCCAGGACGACCAGAGAGATGACCTGGTAGCCCATGTTTACGACATTACTTATGGAGCCGTCAGACCCGGAATAGATAATTTGGTGGTGCTTGACGATTCGATAGTAAGAGGGACTACTTTGCGACAAAGTATCATCCGTATTCTCGACCGCCTTGAACCTAAGAAAATCGTAATTGCCTCATCAGCTCCCCAAATCCGATATCCCGATTGTTATGGAATTGATATGGCTAAAATGGGAGACTTTGTTGCTTTCAAAGCCGCTATTGACCTACTCCACGACACTCATCAAGAAAACATCATCAACAGGGTTTACAAACAAGCCCTTGAACAATTGCGTTTACCCAAAGAGCAAATGATAAATCCTGTTAAAGAAATATATGCACCATTTACAGATAAGCAAATTGCAGACAAAATCGCCCAATTGGTGACCCATCCCAAAGTAAAATCAAAAGTAGAGATAGTATTTCAGTCGGTGGATGATCTTCACCGGGCAATTCCCGAACACAGAGGGGATTGGTATTTTACAGGAGATTATCCAACGCCCGGAGGGAATAAAGTAGTAAACAAGGCCTTTGTGAATTATGTGGAAGGCCGCAATGAGAGAGCTTATTGAATTCGGGATTCATAATTAAAAAGCCGGTTATAAACTAACCGGCCAGGATAAAATCTGACTATCTTTTCAAAAATTCCTCCTGAATAGAGGCAGCAATGGAAGAAAATTCTTCCTGTGAGAGTTTAAGTTTAGGTTTACTAAAGTCAATGTCGTAAACACCCTGTAAAGGGACGAGATGCACGTGAGCGTGTGGTACTTCAAGACCAATTACTGCAACACCGATACGCTTGCAAGGTATCACAGCCTCGATAGCTTTAGCCACTTTCTTGGCAAAAACAATCAATCCCTGTAATTCATCATCCTCGAGATTGAAAAGATAATCTACTTCTCGTTTGGGAATTACGAGAGTATGTCCTTTATGTAAAGGATTGATGTCGAGGAAGGCAAGATAGCGGTCATTTTCGGCTACTTTATAGGCCGGAATTTCTCCATTTACAATGCGAGTAAATATGCTAGCCATAGCTTATCGTGAAATTTCGAGAATCTCAAACATCATTTTACCAGCAGGAACTACTATCTCAGCCTTATCGCCGGGTTTTTTGCCCATCAATCCTTTGGCAATAGGAGAGGTAATAGAGATTTTTCCGCTTTTAAGGTTTGCCTCCGTCTCGGGGACGACAGTATAGGACATAACCGTGCCATTCTGCAGGTTTTTGATTTTAACCGTGGTAAATAACCCGACTTTGCTCGTGTCGATATCAGATTCGTCAAGAACACGAGCGTTGAGAATGAGATTTTGAAGCTTAGAAATTTTGAGTTCGAGCAAACCCTGTTGCTCTTTTGCCGCATCGTATTCAGCGTTTTCTGACAAATCGCCCTTATCGCGGGCTTCAGCGATCATCTGCGAAATGCGGGGACGCTCAACATTAGTTAGATAATCAAGCTGTTCCTGCAAAGCCTTGAGTCCTTCTCTGGTGTAATAATGAATTTCACTCATTCCTATTCAATTTTCATTTAAACTATAAAGAAAAGAAGACCCTTTGCTGGAAAGGGCCCTCTTAAAATGCGGTGCAAAGATACAACAAATTTTTATAAAGAGATTTTCACACCAATAGAATGTGTACCATTAAAATGTTCTGTGGAACGGTAGGAATAATCAATGGCAAACAGAGAACCTTTGTCTTTATTGAGAGGTATTTGCACAGAGAATCCTCCGCTAAAACCCTTCGAGACAGTAATCTTGTTTCCGCTCTCGATGTCTTCAAACATACCATCTTCGTAAGTATAGCCGCCCCTCAACATGACGTAATCCCTAAAGGAAAATTCGGCGCCAGCCATAAAAAGGTCGTTGGAGAAGGCGTTCGATTGGAAATTTCCGGCCAACGTTAACCTCGACCTATCAAACAAGAAGTCGTATGCAGCACCAATACACATTGCGGTGGGTAACTCAAATTTAGCTTGACGCTGAGTCAGAGTAAACTGGGTTTCCTGTCCTGGGATATATACTCGGGTGGCAAAGCCGTCACCTGAGAAGGTCATGGTGGGGCCAACATTTTTCAAAGTGATACCAAACTTGATGTTTTCTTGTTCTCCGGTAACATATTGGATACCTGCATCAAGGGCTACACCGCCAGCCGAAACGTCAGAAATGGATTCGTTGATAATTCTCAGCAACAATCCTCCATAAATACTGTTGGAGAAAGCTTTCGAATAGCTAATTCCGACATTTAGATAGCTAGGAGAATAGGTACCAATGCCACCTTCAGGCAGATCGGTGCGGGTAATCATAATATCTCCGATGGACATGGATGTAATACTCATACCTAAAACACCAGATTCACTCACGCGCTGAGTAAAACCGAAGGCAGATATCTTGATATCGGTACCTTTGAGCCACTGGGTTTGAGAGAAAATGAGTTCGGTGGAGTTAGTATGGGCAACTCCGGCTACGTTGGTAAACATAGCTTCAAGGCCACGAACAGAGGCAACATTCACACCGCCCCATCCGCTACTCCGTGCCCAGGGGTTAATGAGGAGTTCCGATCCACCGGCTTGTCCGGAACGGTCTTTGTTGCCAGCCATGGAGGTCTGGCAGGGGAGTAAAAATAATCCGGTGAGGGCTATTGCGATCAAATATTTAGAAATCTGTTTCATACCATTCATTTTTAAGATGTTTAAACATTTGGCATTTATCATAGTACCCATCGTTAGAAGGTATTAAGATCGATAGGCCTCAGAGCACCGAACCATTTCAGGATACGCTCCCCTCCATCGCTCTTAATGTGGAATATATAAACACCGCCAGCTATCGGTATTCCGGCAAAGTTCTTCAAATCCCAGTCTAGGAAGGTTGTTGGATCGTCTTTAGTAAACTGACGTATGAGCGTTCCATTCATGTTGTATATAGTAACCACGCATTTCTTGGGCAGGTTAGTAATCTTCACCCTGTTATCAAGGGCATTGGTCTCATATGAAGAATATGCATAGTAGGGGTTGGGAACAATATTGATTAGGTCAAGGTCCGTTTGTGTTTTAACAGCGTCGCTGTAAACAGGTTCCAGACCTTCGGTTGAGAAATTGTATAAGGGGAAATTATTGTTAAGAGTATCCTCTGTACCTGGAGGCAAGGGCCTTGAATAATAGCGGGCATAGGGTTTGCTTACTCTGATGCGGAACCTTGCGTCGTTAGAGAGCCACCATTCCGGATGATCAGCATCAGGCAGGGGCATTCCCACCCACATAGTGCTGGCAAAAACAGCAGTTTTTGTAACAATCTCAGGTGTCCTCAATAAAACATTGTAGATATAGCGGCAACCATCGTAAGCCGGGAATTCATATACCGAGTCCTGAATTCGAACTTTGGTGTGCTGCATTATATATACGTAGTGCTTCCCACCGAAGACAGGCTTTCCATTTTCATAAAGAGTCGGAGATGGGTTAAAGATCATGTCGCGTCCGTTATGTCCACTCAACCAACTGTCCTCGCCGAACATAATATTTAAACGTTCACCCGTTTCAAGATTTATAGCATATCCGGGGAACCAGCCAAATCCAACAGGATTGATGAAAGCCGGGTCATTGGGATCATTGCTGGGAACAGCGTCAACAGTAGCTTTAACTCCATCCTTGTTAACAGAAGCCCCTGCCCTTGGACTAAACCTTTTGACACCACCTTCTGCCAATTTAGGATCAGGACACATTTCTATAACGAGTGCTCGGGTCCATTTCGATTTGTCGCTTGTCAGGACAATATCGACACTGGCAGCAGTAGAGAGGGGGCAGTTATTTTTAGATACAACACTGTAGGCAGGCCCTTCGGGGCTTTGGTCGTTGTAGGCTGTTAATCCATAAGGAGCCCACATACCGCCAATTACTTTTTCGAAGTATTCATTAGCGTCCCAAGGGTTGGCAGGAGATCCGGCCATCTGCCAGTCGTTGTAGTTTGGATTTTCGTCGTCTTTATAGGTACCCGATCGAATCCAGTTTTGTGAACTGGACGGGACGTTGTTATCGTAAACACCGCTAAGCCAACGTTTTGAGCTATCTGCATAAATCAGATTGGATTCTATGAAACCATTCTTGATGGCTTTTGCATCGCCCGGGAATGGTACTTGATAGATATGCACAGCTAAACCTAAGTCGAGGAAAAGTTGCTGATAATCATAATTAATCGTGGAGTCACTCTTGTATACCTTACCGTTTTCATCAATCATCCTCCAGGCAGCATTGGTTAACTGACCACTAGTGTTCTCAACATTTCTAATAAATTCAACGGTAAAGTTGCCTTTCTTAACATTCAAAGGATCAATCACCTGAATATTCAACGGGCCGTATCCACGTTCATAAACCGGATGGTAGGCAATGGGATAATTGGGACTACCATAGGGATTATCTACAGGATGCGCCAAAGGTTTACTCAGGATCTCATCAATAGTAGCCTGTGTAAATTCCAACGACATTCCGCCGTTTCCTTGACCCTGAATACGGGTAATCGTGGGACCATCGCCAAAGCTGGATTTTACCACCAAACCATTGATGGTTTTATGGGGAATGGCGGTGTAAACCTTAATATTCTTACGCCCGGCCAGGTAAGGCTTTTTCTGACCATCAAGACCTGTGGGATCGATGGTATATTTTTTATATTCATTGTAAGCATAAGCTATGGCCAGGAAATAGTATTGTTTGTGATTTACCAGGCGGCGATCACCCGTGGCAAAAGCGTCTTCAGTAACTCTGAAAATATGCTGAATTCCATTATCACCACCTTCCACTTCAACTACAGGAACACTATAACCGATAGCCTGGTCTGTATTGTGGTTGACAAGTTTAGTAACACCATTGCGAATATCGCATTGGAATACCAACCGGGCTTTAGCCGGATCGTGCAGGCTTTCAACCGAAACGGAAGCGTCTTTTAATTGGAAGATTTGATAACCTTCGAAACGGTAAAGCGAGTCACCACCCTTGATGGTAATATCGCGTTCGGCGTAGCCTTCCCTGTAGTTGTTAGAGGTTTTCTTGTTGGTAAGATAAATAAGCAATTCGCGGTCGAGCTCCTGGATAGTCAGATCGGGAGCATCAGGTCCATCGAGAACTTTAAAGCAGTTGTCGAAAAGTGCTTGACATTTGTCGTCAACCACGCGCAGTAATTTAACTGAGGCCTCAGGGCCACCGGAAATGGCGCGTGCCCAAGGTACACCGAAAGTGATGTAGTTTACTGCACCAGGCAACAATGTGAAAGGACCTGCGGATTGCATGAAACGGCGGTCGTAAGGTTGGTTGCCGGCAGTAACCTCAGTCCAGTAAAGCCCGTTTTGGTTATAACCTCCGTTAGGCGGAATACCCCGAGTTCCCCAGTTGCAGGGGTCGGAATCGCCCGGGAACATGAAATCGCACTCAGGACCTACAGCACCAGGGTTTGAGGGGTGAGCATTACCACCATAAACCATCTTCGTGTTGTCAGTCCAAATACCACGCAGGTAGTTGTAATATTCAGCAGCAATGGATGGGTCACCCTGAACTGAATTATCATTGTTGTGATAAACGAAGCGGCGCATACCATAACGTTCATCATCGACAATGCCATTACCAAAGTTGACGCCGTTGATAGCAGCACTATTCACGAGGAAGTTTCCGGTTTTTAGTTCACCGGATTTTCCATAGGTCATTACGATTACAGTAGAGTCAAAATTCACGATAGAGCAGTCACCATTAAAAGAAGGACCGAGAATGCCATCTCCCATAAATGAGGGGTTATCATAACCATCGGGATCGAGATAGGGTCCCTGGAAGAAGTCAATACCTACGGCAGGGGGTTGGTCACCGTAAGCTTCCACCTGGCCGGTTCCATCCACTGCTTTACCATTATAGGCATATCCCATTCCGCGCAATACGTCGCATCCCACATAGTCGTCGTAAGCATATCCCAAGTCGGCATCAGTCCAGGGTGAGAAGTACGTGTTGGTAAGTGTGAAAGTAGAACGGTTGATAATTTCGTAGGAATAGAAGGTCATGTTGTTAATTTCGTCGTTGGTAGAGAAACCAAAAGCCTGAGCTCTGATTTCAAGACCAATGGCCTGACCTTGAGATTCGGAATGGAAGTTACCTTTATCATTAAAGACCCACCAGAACGTCTTGTCTCCTTTTAGAACCTGGTCGGCAAGAATTCCTCCCTTAACAATACCCTGTATGCCTTCCATTGTTTGGATAGGGCTGTGGCAGAGTTCGTTGGGAATATCGTAGTAAGGATAGTCGCCCTGATTGGGGTCATATTCTCCGTTGCCATCCATATCGTAAAAAGGAGCCAGGTAATAGCTCTGGAATTTGGAGGGATCGCCATGAGCTGGCCAGTCGAGGATGCTTTTGGGGATGGAATAGCCGGGATATTCTTCGGCGCGATTTTCACTAAACCACCAACCCAGGAATTCATCCACCTCGGCACGGGTAATAATGAAGAATTTGTCGTATTCGGCGCATGTTTCGGGATCGACGGCAGCGGTACCATCAATGGTCAAAGGCCCGGTCCAGTAGTCGTTACCCACCTGACGGAAGCGCAAGGCAGCCATTTTAAGCTGGTCGTTCACGTCGAGACCACCGATCCAGAGAGAACCTGCAAAGAGAGAGGTCTTGGTGGTGTTGGCCGGAATGTAGTATTGTGAACCGGCACCTGCACCAAGGTCCCACCACATGTCGCCACCTGTATTGATACGGCATCTTACATTGTTGATATCCATAAACTGGTAGGCCGAAGCTGCTGAGCAGCCGGCAGTACTGGCCTTGACGGCCTTGGACTGTTTTTGCTTGTCGCCCACAAACACATCCCCGTAAACGTTCACGCTTAGTAGGGAGAAGAGGCCGACAACCACCAAAATTCGCTGTATCATCTTGGTCATATGCTCTGATTTTATTTTATTTCCTTTAGTCATAATTATTACTGCTCACCTGCCGCTTAAAAGTTGAAGATCATGCCAATACGCATCATCCTTGGACTGGAGTAGTTGCCCGGGTTGTTGATGTAAATCTTATACATCATGCGGTAGGTATCGGGGTTGAGCTGTTGATTGATTTCGCGCTGCCATTCAGCTGCTGCCAGGTAACCATCGTCGTCGGGGTTACCAGTGGCAGGGTAAACAGCCATGATGTTCTTGAAATTAAACACATTGAGCACCTGGAAGTAAAGGTTGAGAGTGGAGACTTTGGGTTTTTCACCTTCCTTTTTACTCCATACTATGTCAATGTCTTTGTCGAGCTTGGCATCTACACGGAACTGCCAGGGCAGGCGCGAACCATAGTAAGAGCCTTTCAGCAGTCGTGAACCACCACTGAGAGCTGAGGTGATGTTAGCCGAACGGGTATAGGGGGTACCTGAACCACCGATGACGGTAAAGTTGACACCGGTATTGCGCAGAAGCTCAATGGGTGCCTTGTCTTTACGATTGATGCGGGGTCCATCGTAGTCTTTTCCTGCACCATAACGGTAATCAACACTGAGGTTGATAGCATGGCGGCGGTCCCAGGCAAGGGGGTTGGGCGTACGCAGATTCGGCAGACGGGCAGCAATAAGAGCAGCAGCGGTGGTGGGGCTTGATCCTGTACCATCGGCAAACTGCAGTGTGTAGGCTGCTCTCATGGTAACATTGCGCGTACGACGTAGATCGTAGGTAATGGTGAAACCCTTTACTGTACCAAAGTCAATATTATTGTAAGAAACATAATCCCTTGGGTAAGCACCGGAATAACGATAAATCTGTATTTCGTTACGCACTTCCTTATAATATGCAGAAAGCGTGAGTGCTGAGGCGTTGTTCAGTTTCTGCTTGAAGCCCAACTCATAGTCAATAGTTTTGGGCGATTTCAAATTGGGGTTATCGAGGGTTCCGGTACGGGTATTAAAGTAGTAGTAGTCGGTTATGTCGAACCTGTTCTCTCCTTGGGGACGCTGGGTAAGAATATCGTAGTGAGCAAAGAACAGAGCCTCGTCGGAAATGGGGAAGGAGAACGAAATACGGGGCATAATGGCCAGTTGCGGTTCATAATCCTTGAAGGCGGCTCTTTGTAAGGTTTGATTAGCAGGATCAACCAGATAAGGGGTAACACCCGAACCGGCGTCCAGAGCTGAGGGGTCAGCTATTTCAATACCTTCTGCATTGTACCATACTGAACCATTACGATAGCCAGTGATACGGGTAGGATTGGTGGCATTATCCACATAAACAACATAATCACTGCCCATATTTTGAGGATGGGATACGCTTTGGTCGCCCACCTTGGTAACTTCTTTTACTGTGCGCGTTGGATACAGGGAAAAGGGATCCTTTAACACCAGCTGATTGGCATCGAAACGGTCAACACGAACACCGACATTGAAGATGAGATCTTTGAAAGCAAACTTATCTTGAATGTAACCTGCCATATAGATGGGTTGGAAAGCCGGTACTTCGCGAAGGAAGTCTCCATCCGAATTTTTCTTGGTCAAAAAGTCTTCAAAAGTAGGTTGTTTCTTAAGTTTCTTTCCCGTGTAATCGTATCCATAATAGGCAACATACGAGTTACCATCATTGAGCAATTCATCAGCCGAGAACATGCTAACATCGAAAAGATCTTCCCCCATGGTGATGGTTTTCAGATTACCATCCTTATCGTAGTAGTTAATGGTACGTGAAGCGAAGTCATAGGAGTCGATGTTAATGTAGTCGACACCATCAACCGGCAGGCCCAGTTTTCGACGCAGGTTACGGTCGAAAGTACGCTGCGATTTGGCATCGTATTTCCTATAATAATATATGGTATCCTGGAAAACTCCATCGCGAGTCACCAAGACGGGATTGTTTTGATCTAATTCAAGAATATGGAAGTTGGTAAGGCCGCGCATTAACTGCCAGAAACCCACAGGAGCATAGGCATAGTAACTTTCCTTTCGCTGCTCATATTGGATACCAAACTGAATTTCATGGTTGCCTATATCGGCCGAGAACATACCGTTGAAACCAATTTGATCGGCATCATACTCGCTATATCCGTTGTAGACAGCACCGGGTGCCTGCCACAGGCCATAGATGTTGTCGAGGCTCATCCCATTGATTTTTGCTCCTCCAAGCAGCAATTGAGTAAAGTTTTCCCAATTGCCATCCACATTCGGATAAAAATCGTAATAGGTTTGAGTATAGCGGGCAGCTTCCCAGTTAAAGTCGGCTGGGCTGAAAGTCACCATAGTATCACGGTAACCATTATGAATGTATACATTATTATAAACATTTCCATTTACTGTATCAGAGCCAAGTTCATAGGAGCGGGTAGTGTATGTATCGAAACGCCCTAAATAACCGTATTTAAAGAGGTTATCCTTATGTGTTTCGCTCTGGGTTTTCGAGTGATATTTAGAATAGTCGGCCTGTAAGCTGTAGTAAACGTTTTTAATCAATGCCTTGCTATCGCCTGCAGTGGGAAAACGCTGAGTAAACCTTGCAAAGGTGCGATAAGTGTAATTTTCGTTTAAGGGATTGTTTTCCCAGTTCATCAGGGAGCGAGAATAACTAAAAGAATGGCTACGGTTATAGTTGGCTGAACCACCCAGGGTAAAATTGGTGGTCTGCGATAAACGCAAATCAAGTTTACCAGATAAGTTAATACTGGTAGCACTGGCATTCTGAGAATTTTTAACTTGTTCAAAATCGTCATTGCTCAAAAAGGCAGCATTGGGATAAGTTCCATAGCCAAGACCGGTGGGACGCAATGGATTCTGCTTCAAATATTCCACTACATCGTCTTTAACCTTCCAGCGGCCAATGTTACTGGGAGCGGCATCACCCTGATAGAGAAAATCGCCGGCTAAGAAGAAGCCAAGGATACTTTGGCTGGTTCCTTTCTCCTTATCTTTTTTGCGAATAACAGGTCCCTGAACATTAATTCCCAAACGATTGTAATCGAATTTATCCAATAGCTTTGATGTTTGAGCTTCAACACCTCCGGCATATTGGTTGGACGGGCCTTTGGTAATAACGTTGATAACCCCCGAGGTGGCATCACCGTATTGTGCAGGAAGACCCGAAATAATAACTGAAACCTGTTCGATAGCTGAGGGAGGCAGACTGGATGATCCGGTAACCTTAACACCGTCGATATACATTACCGTAGCCTCACTACGGGCTCCACGCACGCTACCCCTTTCACCATCGGCCGAGAACACGCCCCCTACTGTAGTAGCAACAGCATTGGCCGAACGGTTAGGCATCTTCTCAATTTGCTCAGAAGTAACTGTAGCGCCCACCGTCGTTTGGTCTTTCTCGATGAGGGGCACTTTATAACTGGTTACTTCAACTTCCGTAAGGGCCAGAGCAGTAGGTTCCAGCTCAATATTAAAGAATTCAATCTTACCGGCACCAATTACCAAGCCTTTAGTCAGCAAGGTTTTATACCCTACATAAGAGCAACGTACATCATATCGCCCCGGGTTAATAGGCTTGATGATGTAGTTACCATCAAAGTCGGATGTTGCACCGCCAGCCTGAACGCCATTCATTTCTATAACCACATTGGCAAAAGGAATGGGTTCTTTGGTACTTTTGTCAACAATCTTCCCTTTAAGGGTTCCGGTGGCCTGGGAAAACACCAGCACGTGCGCTGCCAGTATCACCCCCAGTGTTAACAGTATATTTCTTATCATACCAGATAGATTTATTGATGATTTGCGTTGTGCTTTTAAAGTCGGTAAAGTTAGAAAGTTTTGGAAATAATACACAAGGATAGAGCAGAATAATTTTAGGTCATCCTTTGAGCCTTTTAACTATAATTTCTTGACTAATAATACTTTGATTTATAAATAATACATGCAGCCATACTTAATTTTCCTTCTTTCTAAATAAATTCAGGAATAAGGTCGATTCAGTATGGCAGAATAAATGACTGCTTTTCGAAGATCAAATCCCTCCAGTTCGGGATGAGTCCATTGAACATTTCCAGTATCTTGAATATGATAACCAGGGGTTTTGTGCTCTTCCCTGAATTCTATGCTTTCATATTGAGGTTTGTTGATTTGTTCTATCAATGGTGTGTAGGCCAGAGGCGAATAAGGTTCAGCTTTTGCGGTCTCAACCGGCTTAGATTCACGAGGTTTTGCAACTGGTTTTGGTTTGGCAGGCATTCCAAGCAGTTCACCTAAGACTTCTTCGAGGTTGGGCTCTTGAGGGAAATTTTCTGCTTCCTCCATGAGGGGGGGCTTTTGTGGTCTGTTTTCTTGAGGCCTGGTGGTCTGATACACCGGGCCGGATGGAGGGCTATTCCGTTGCCTTTCCCGCTCCGCAGCTTGTCGCTTGGCTTCCGCCCGTTTCTTTTGCTTGCGTGAGTTTTGATAAATACCCAGAACCATCCAGCCCACTACAAGCAAAATCGTTAAAAGGTCATCCATTGATTTATTGTTTTTCGGTGTAAAAATAACATTAATTAAGTTTAAAACTATCGCTTTGCAGCAATATAAACAGAAAATATCATTAATGCATTTATAATCATCTGATTACAAAACATCAATCGTTTGCAGAATGCTATTTATTGTGCGCATGCATTCTTGTCTCTGGGTGCAATTTCGAGCCATCGCCATAGAAAAAACGTTTTAGGAGCTGAAGCCTTATCAAGCTTTTGAGTATGTTTCTCGGCATTCTTCAAAAGCCTCTTCCCTTCTGCTCCTTGTAATTGCTCATGACGTCGCTTTTTTGCTTCATAGCGGGCCATTTCTTTCTTCCTGTTCTCCTCCTTCCGTTTTTCAATAGCTTTTTGCTGTCGTTCGGCCTGGCTTTTTCTTACATGGCATCCCGGACTAATGATAATGGCCACGCCTAATAGAAATAGTATTGATACCCACTGAAGAAATTTTCTCTTATTTACTTGAAAAGTATTCATGACTAATCATGCAAGATTAATTTTGCAAATGCAAAGAAAACATAAACCCTAGAATTGATGACTTTTTCCATTCAAGTTATGCGGAGTATTCGCACCTTACTTATTCTATTTCTTTTATCAGTTACAGAATCGGGATGCGATAAAACACAGGAGTCACCCATTCCCGATGTTTATGTAAATATTGTTATTAATCCCGCTTCAATAGAATATAACAACCTTAACATTCCAGGAAATTATGCCCTTATCAAGGGTGGATACAGGGGAATTATCGTTTACCACTACTTACAAGACGAATACATAGCCTTTGAAAGAACCTGCACTTATGACTGGGATCAACCTTGCTCCAAATTGGTAATGGACCCCTCGGGACTTATTGCACGCGATACTTGCTGCGGTTCTATCTTTTTAATTATTGATGGATCACCCATGGAGGGCTCGAAAGCTACCCTGCCTTTAAAAAGGTACAAGACCTACTACGATGCCAACTACGGAAGGTTGTATATCAGTAACTGATCGCTCCAATTCACTATTCTACCGAAGACCGAAAATTCAACTCTTCCACAGCCAGGAGGGCCATCAAGCTGGAACCCGTAAGGAGAGCACTTTCGTCAATATCAAATTGAGCACTGTGTAAAGGTGTAAACTCCCGAAAAGGAAGAGCAGTACCTAATCTATAAAAACAGGCAGGCACATACTGGCCATAATAGGCAAAATCCTCGGCTGTCATTCGCAAGTCGAGTTCCAAAACATTTTCACTACCCAAAAGCCGACGTGCAACATTCATAGCTCTTTGGGTTAAAGCCTCATCGTTAAACACAAAAGGATAACCCCGGTCGATAAACACATCAATGCTTGCGCCATGAGCAGAAGCAATCCCGGTGGCAATCTGCTGAATAAGGCTATGAGCTTCTGCCCTCCATTGTTCGTCGAAAGTGCGTAATGTGCCCTCTAACCGGGCTTCTTCAGGAATGATATTGGTACGCCCCTGGGCCATAAATCGACCAAAGGAAAGAACAGTGGGCATTGTAGGATTGGCTCTCCGACTAACTACCTGCTGAAGTGCGAGTATAATCTCACTGCCAATAACAATGGGGTCAACATTCTGATGGGGCGAGGCTGCATGACCTCCTTTTCCCTTGACGGTGATGTAAATTTCGTCGGTACTGGCCATGTATTTTCCTGTTTTAAAACCCACCTTGCCAGCAGGTAAATCGGGATAGACATGCTGACCGAAAATGGCTGCAGGCTCCGGATCTTTCAACACCCCTTCTCCAATCATTCGAATTGCGCCTCCGGGGTATTTTTCTTCGGAAGGCTGAAAGATACATTTAATAGTACCTCCAAAGGCATGACGATTTTCCTGCAAGATCATCATTGCGCCCAACAAAGAGGCCATATGAGCATCATGACCACAGGCATGCATTACTCCGGGATTAAGAGAAACATAATCTGTTTCATTTTTTTCTTCAATGGGCAGGGCATCCATATCGGCCCTGAGGGCCACACAAGAATTTCCTTTCTTTTCACCCTCAATCCGGGCCACAATCCCGGTGCCGGCAACTCCCTTTTGGTGTTTAATTCCTAACTCCTCAAGCCATTGTGAGAGATAAAGCATGGTAGCGTGCTCCTGCTCCGACAGTTCCGGATACCGATGGAGGTGTCGTCGCACCTCAATCAGCCGGGGCAACATCCGCTCGGCTGAACCAAGAAAATATTTGTCGAGAGTGCTCATGGCAGGTTTCCATTTAGGTTTTGCATGTCAAATAATTTTCGGTACATCCCATCCATCGCGTAAAGATATTCGTGGGTTCCTCTCTCAACGATGGAACCCTGATGCATTACTATGATCTCATCTGCATTACGAATGGTTGAAATCCGGTGGGCAATAACAATAACTGTACGATTTTCCATCAGATGATCAAGAGCATCCTGCACCAGTCGTTCGCTTTCGGTATCCAGAGAGGAGGTGGCTTCATCAAGAATAAGAATGGGTGGATTTTTAAGAACTGCTCTGGCTATACTTAGCCTCTGCCGCTGCCCACCTGAGAGTTTCAGACCACGGTCTCCAATAATTGTTTGAAAACCATCGGGCAATTGCATAATAAAATCGTAAGCATTGGCCACCTTAGCAGCCTTAATTACATCCTCTTCCTTTGCGCCCTTCATGCCTAAAGCTATATTGTTGAAAACCGTATCATTAAACAAAATGGTGTCTTGTGAGACAATGCCCATTAAGGCGCGTAAGTGGTCTATTCGATATTCACGAAGATCGACTCCATCAAGGTAAATAGCTCCTATGGAGGGATCATAAAAACGAGGCAACAGATCGACGAGAGTTGACTTTCCACTCCCCGATTGACCTACAATGGCAAGGGTATGACCTCTTCGGATAGTTAAATGAATGTCCTTGAGAACATCGTCATGCTCGTACCTAAACCAAACGCCACGGTATTCAATGGTTTCATCAAAAGTAAGTTTCTCGAGGGCATGCGGCTTTTCTGTGATTACTTCTTCCGCTTTTAAAATCGCATTGATTCGTTCAATACTGGCTGCTCCTTTTTGAACATTATAGAAAGCCTGTACAACAGATTTGGCAGGGGGAATAAGCTGACTGAAAATTCCCAGATATACAAGAAAGACTTCTGGTTTTAGATTACCGGAAGGATCTAAAACCAATTTACCCCCAAAGAGCAAAATGATAACAACCACTACCACACCCAAAAATTCGCTGAGGGGTGAAGCCAGATCTCGCTTACGGTAGAGGCGTATCATCAATCGTGTATAACGGCGATTTTCTTTTTCGAAATTGCGTCGGGAAGCTTCGATAGCATTAAAGGCCTTGATAATGCGCAAGCCAGAAATAGATTCTTCTACCAGCGACATCAGAAAACCCATTTTTTCCTGGCTTTTGCGCGAGGTTCTTTTCAGGCTTTTCCCAATTTGAGCAATAAGAAGTCCACTTATAGGTAGCAAAACAAGTACAAAGCCGGTAAGCAAAGGGTTTATGATAAATAAGGTTATCAGGTAACTCAAAATGGTAATCGGGTCACGGAAAAGCATCTCAAGCGAGCTCATCACCGACCATTCTACTTCCTGAACGTCTCCGCCCAGGCGGGCCATCAAATCACCCTTACGCTGTCCGGAATAAAATGACAAGGGTAATATCAATGCCTTGTAGTACATTGCATTACGCAAATCCATAACAACACCATTGCGCACCCTGGCCAGAAAATACATTGCAAGATAACGGAACAAGTTTTTCAACAAAAAAAGCACAATGATAATTAAGGCAATATACCACAAGGCCCTCATTTCTCCGTACGATTCGATAACGCTGCTAATAGTGCCATAAAACCAGGCTTTAAGTTCAGATACGCTATGTATGGAACTCCAATCGGGATTAAAATCTACCCCCGGCACCATACGATGGGTGCGATCAAATAAAATTTCAAGCACAGGGATAAATAGGGTGAACGAAACCAAGGAAAAAAGCGCAGAGAGCAGATTAAAGAAAATATTCAACAGAGCCGAACCCCAATATGGGAGGGCATACTTTAGTATTTTTAAACTTTTAATCATGCCTCATGCCCTTTCATTAGTAAATTCCCATAAGTTTCAGATAAATTTCCCGGCAAACCCATGCATCGGTTGCTGCATAACGAATCTGGGCAGGTTTAAGCTCAGGATTCTCCCAATTCGATGTCTGCTGCCCTTTAGAAATCTTAAAATTAAGTAATAAGGCAGCAAGTTTTCGTACGCCTACGCTTTTGAAGCCAAGCATAGTAAACAACTGGTTAAGGTCGACCATTCCAGCCGGTGAAAATCGCCCCATGCGGGCAAGTTCGGGGATATCGTTCTCAAGGGCAATACCTATTTTAATTACATCTTTATTATTCATAAATGATCTTAATCCGGGGGCAAAACCCAACATATTAATCCTAAATAGAAAAACCTCTCCAGGCCCAGCTACCTGCAGCAAGGCCGGAGTGTGTCGTTCTCCCTTACGAAACGAAGGCCGGGTTTCGGTATCAATACCTGCAATGTCCCAACCTCTCATGATATCAAGTGCTTGATTTAATGCATCTACCGTATCAACAACTTTTACAGGCCCGTCGTAGCCCCCCTGTGGAAGCGCGGCTATTTCAGCTTCGTTTATTGACCGCGGTATGCCGTCAAGCCTGTTTACCATCTTCTCAAGTTCCTCCCGGGTAAATTCTATGAGTCCCCTGTTCATACGGATTCTTTAAAAATTAACCATTAGTTTCACATTAAGCATGCGTGGTGTAAGATAGTTGGGTATTGCATAACGCCTGCTGTTAATATCTGTCACCCACACATATGATACAGTATTGCTAAACTGAAGCAGGTTGAAGACTTCTGCAGTAATCCAGATGGAGGAAAAATGTCGCAAAAATCCGCGTGTTGTACCGGCTTCACTTTGAATAAGCTTCGAAAAACCTATATCCACCCTTCGATAGGGAGGCGTGCGGAAAACATGCTGGTAACGGGGCGAACCCGGCGGACCAAAAGGCAGGCCAGTGCCAAAAACCAGGTTCAGGTGCATTTTATAAGTGGGGTTATTGGGAAGATAATCCTGGAAAAACAAGTTAAAACTAACTCGCTGATCAGAAGGACGAGGCAAATATCCGGGTTCTACCATTACACTATCTACAGCCACTACATCCGTTGTATAGCCAGAAATAATCTTTTGTCCGGCAGCATTGTAATATTCCCAATAATAATCGTCTTCAATATCCTCCATGGTTTTCATGATGGAGAGACCCGCCCAGGAATCTACACCGGGAACAAATTCGCCATTAACCTTAAGATCCAGACCGGTGGCATATCCGTGTGCATTGTTCACAGCCGCATAGCGAATGCGAACATTATCCACATCATAGGGGATGAGAGAACTGAGCTTTTTATAATAAAACTCGCCTACCAATTTAAAGGGACGATTCCAAAGGCTGAAATTGTAGTCGGCGCCGGCAACCAACTGAACCGATTTCTGCGCTTTGACTGTGTTGTGAACCTCACCATTATAATCACGCAGTTCGCGATAAAATGGCGGCTGATAATACCAGCCCCCGGCCAGGCGAAAGACCACATCTCTCTTCCAGTCAGGCTTGATTGAAAGTGAAACTCTGGGGCTCACAACAGCCTGTCTATTCAAATTCCAATAATTTGCCCTTACCCCGGTATTTAGTGTAAAATTGATGCTATCCGCCTCCCACGACCATGATCGCTGTAAGTATCCGGAAATTCTATCCGACGAAGTGGTGTTATGCGCCTTTATTTTAGCCGTAACCGGTAATGAAAGAGAGGGTTGCACAAGTGCATTTATATATCCGACAGAATCTTTCGCAAGCGGAAGAGTATACCCAGCAGAATCAATCAGTGTCCATTCATTTATCCTATCATCAATCTTTTCATACTGGTATTTAATTCCCCAGTTCAGATAATTCTCTCCCGGCAAAAGCAAGGTACCCTTATGCTCCACCGAGGCAACAGTAGCTTCCAACCGATTGCGTGCATGGTTAAGATAGCTCCCTACACCTCGTTCTTCAATTACACGTTTATTTGCATCCAGGCTCTGATCGCTTTCGAGCTCCCCAATCCAATATTGACCCAAAATATCATAAGTTTCACTTTCATGGCTTTGGAAAGCTGAGGTAATAAGTCGAAGCGAAACCTTATTGTTGGGTCGGTAAGTCAGAGTAAGGGCACCGGTTCCATTTATAAATTTGTCATCTTCTTGTCCTTCGAAATATACCCTAAGACGATAAGCCTGTTGTATAGTACCAAAAGAAGTCTCCCGGTCGTGAGGGACCATGCGGAAAAGGTTGTGAGAATAATTACCCAAAACGGCCAATTCGAGTTTATTGGAGAGTTTACGGGTAATATAAGCCTGCACATCGGTAAAACTGGGCTGATAATCGGCCTTGGTTTGAAGTGAACCCAGCAAATATTGATTGGATTTCTGCCTTATTCCAACAACGTAAGTGGTTTTACGGTCAGACGAGAGTCCCTCGAGATGGAGCGATGCTCCCAATAAGCTTACAGAGGCTGCTCCTCCGAATGCAGTTGGTCGCCTGTATTGAATATCCAGAACCGATGACATTTTATCGCCATAGCGTGCCTCGAATCCACCGGCCGAGAAAAGTATGGAAGAGACAAGGTCGGGGTTAAGAAACGTCAATCCTTCCTGCTGACCACTGCGAATGAGAAAGGGACGATAAATCTCAACATCATTTACATACACAAGATTCTCGTCGAAATTGCCTCCCCGCACCGAATATTGAGAACTCAGTTCATTATTCGAAGATACCCCGGGCATGGTCTTTATAAGCGATTCAATACCTCCTCCTACTGTAGGTAAAACAGCTGCTATCTTAGGGTCAATGCGTGTGAGTGTTGTGCCTCGAATGAGTTGATCTTCTATCATTACACCACTCAATTCTGTAGAGGCATACTCAAGCCTGCGATTCATGATTTTCATTTCCCCGGGTTGTAAAATCAGGTGCTCTCTGACGGTTTTGAAACCCACAAAACTGATGACCACCTCCAATGGTTTTCCTGCGGCAACCGTAAGTTGAAACTCACCCGAAGCATTGGTCACGGTACCCCCTGGCATTCCCTGCAAGGCAATGTTTACCCATTCGAGAGGTTCTCCTCCCGGACCTGTAATTTTTCCCTTAATGCGGGCATACTGTCTTTCCTGGGCCGATACCCCCTGCCACAGGAATACAAGCATCCACAAAAACAACCCATAAATCAGCGTGCAGCGATCCGCACATTGAGGCTTATGACTAATCAACGATTCTGGTAGCATTTAGAAATTCGGCGCCAAAGTTAAGGAATTAACGACTGCCGTTGCTTTTAACGGGAAGGTGGTGGATTTAGTACAAAAAAGGGGGAAAGCCAAAAGAAAAGGCAAGTGAGCTATATAAATTAGGACAGGAATTTTCATCCGGAATTATTGAAAAATAATAAATTAACCTCTCTGCATACAAAACTGTCGGCTACCATCCAAAATTTTGGGCTGGTTCATGCAAAAAAACAGGGAGAGACTGGCAATTTGGCCAATCCCTCCCCTTTCGGTTCTTTGAGAAAGACGAAATTATTCTATAACGATAATGCCGTTAGAAGCTGCGTCCTTCAATGCTTCGAGGATGCCTTTTTTATGAATCACACGCAGACCAGCAGCACTAACTTTAAGTTTAATCCACACGCCCTCTTCAGGGATATAAAAGCGCTTAACCTGAAGGTTAGGATAAAACTTGCGCTTGGTCTTACGATTGGAGTGCGATACAGAATGCCCGGTCATGGGCTGTTTTCCGGTAATATCACAAATTCTTGCCATGATATTGTCAGTTTTTAAATGATTTCAAAACAGTCCCTGAAAAGGGAGTGCAAAGTTCGATATTTTTTCAACACAAACAAGGGTTTAGATAAAAAATTTAAAATTTCTTTCATTGACTTAGAGAACCATGAAGGAAAATCTTATTTTTCTTTTCACAATTAAGCAAAACACATAAAAAAAACCTATATTTGTAAATTCTCTTTCAGGCGACAACATATACCCTAAAACACTTCTTACTAAAACTTAAGCCAAATTCAACTTCACGCCTGCTGCAAGAGATCAATTTTCTAACCAAAACCACAAATCAATGGATGAAAAACTACTGTATCTTCAGAACCTGGTGCATCTGGCCCGGGCTGACAAAGAACTGCATCCTCGCGAAAGGGATTGCATTCTGGAGGTAGCACACCGACTAGGCATAGCGCCACAAATTGCCCTCCACCTCCTGGATGAACCCTTGGAAACGCCTCAACTTCCCACCGACCCCCTCGTAAGATATTCATTACTGAACGACCTGTTCAATCTGGCAGCATGCGATGGGGTAATTAAGGAAGAAGAAACCGCAGATTGTAAAAAAATTGCCTCCTCCCTTGGTTTCGACCCTGAAGTCGTTGACCATCTCGTGGAAAGCCTGAAAAAACATCTGAGCCATGGATATCATAAAAATGCCATGAAAGCCCTCATTTCCGATGAGCTTCATAAAGAAACCGTTAAAAACTTCAGCCATGATAAATACAATTGAATCAGCGCTCAGAGATAAGGACATTAAATACCACTTCATTGTCGAAAAACCTCATCAGGTGGTTTTAAAGTGTGGATTTTCGCTCAAAAACGGAAAGTGTGAAACCATTATTGATATTAGGCCTGAGGAACAAAAGGTTTTTATCTATGACGTGTTACCTGTTAATATCCCCGAAAACAGAAGAGGCATTATGGCTGAATTTCTTACGCGGGCCAACTATAATCTTCAAATAGGTAATTTCGAAATGGACTTTGAAGATGGTGATTTAAGATACAAAAGCTCTTTTATTTATGATGAGTATCTTGAGGTAAGTGAAATAACCTTTATTCGACACTTATTAACTTCCCTTTACACCCTCGACCATTACCTGCCGGGAATTATGGCCGTTTGCTATGGAGGAGTTACCCCAAAAGATGCTATTGATGCGATTGAAAAATGTTATAACCCAAGTAACAACTAAAAATTTACATTTATGAATCTATTAGATTATTTTGATAGCCGCGACAAGAAAGAACGCATGTCGCACGTGCTCAATCTGTTGGCTGTTGCTGCAGCTGATGGTCACATTGACGATTCCGAGATGGAAATCATTTTTAACATTGCCGCCAGGCATGGGCTAACATCTGCCGAACTTGAACGCATCGTCGAGCGACCGCAAAGTATATCTTTCACTCCTCCGGCAAACGACAGGGCACGCGTTGAACTAATGATGGATATGGTCCTGGTAATGATGGTTGATGGGGAAATTGATAAAAGAGAATATGCCCTATGTAAGGTAATGGCCAGGACACTGGGCTTCAAACACCAGGTTATCGATGCCATGATTATAAGTATCATTGAAGCTATTAATAAAAAAGTCAGAACAGAATTAGCCATAGAACAACTTTTGCAAATGATTTAAGAAACAAGGCTAAACGCAATCCTTAATCCACAAAGGATAATACTCCCTAATTTTGCGTAAAAAAAGGCAGGATGCGTCTCGTCTCTTATATAAATTATCGGGTAAAAGCCCGGACAAGATATTCTGTGCATTCTCCATTTGTTTACGATTTCATTGAAAAAGTTATCAGAGGAAAAGGCAAAAAAGACGGGTATATACCTGCAGAAACTACCCGAGCCAGGATGTTTAAAGACAATAGATCAATCATCTTTGAGGATTTTGGAACCGGAGGGCAATACAACCCTAATTATTCTATTCGTATTTCACAAATTGCTCGTCGTTCTGCTAAACGAAAAAAAGAGGGCCGCCTGCTGGCACGATTGGCAGCATGGCAGAAACCGGCTCAAATTCTTGAACTGGGCACTTCTTTGGGCATCAGCACTCTCTATCTTGCGGCTGCCTGCCCATATGCCGAGGTAATTACGCTTGAAGGATGCAGGGAAGTGCTTGCGATTGCAGAAAACAACTTCAACCAGCAAGGAATGAGCAATATACGAACCCTGCCTGGCCCGTTCGAAGAAACACTGCCACAACTACTTTCGGATGGTTCCATCACACCCGGACTTGTACTTTTCGATGGCAACCACCAGTATCAACCCACGCTGAATTATTTCGAACAGCTGTTGCCCCTCGCCCGCCCCTCGACGATATTTGTTTTCGATGATATCCATTGGTCGGCTGGAATGGAGAAAGCCTGGGAGGAAATATGCAGTCGCCCAGAAATCAGCCTTTCCATTGATATCTTCAGTATGGGTATCGTTTTTTTTAAAGCAGGTTTCACAAAACAACATTTTATATTGCATTTCTAAACCTCTTCCTGTAACAATAGTCAAAAAAAGGCGTTTATTAAGGAAATAAATCTCAATAATATGCAAACTCAGGAACAACTTATCCGTTTGGTTGACATCAAAAAGCACTATAAAGTAGGGGCTGAAATAGTAAAAGCTCTTCAATCCATAACATTAAATGTTAACCGAGGGGAATTTGTTGCTCTGATGGGAGCTTCAGGGTCGGGCAAGAGCACTTTGATGAATATTCTGGGATGCCTCGATACCCCAACCGCAGGGCAGTATTTTCTGGAAGGGAATGATGTAAGCAAACTCAATGACAACGAACTGGCCGAGATTCGAAATAAAAAGATTGGATTTGTTTTTCAGACATTTAACCTTTTACCCCGATCTACTGCCTTAGAAAATGTAGTTCTGCCTTTGATTTATTCAGGCATCAGCAAGGAGGAAAGGTTGCGCAGGGGTAGAGAAGCTCTTGAGCAGGTTCATCTGGCCGATCGCATGAACCACAAACCCAATGAACTATCTGGCGGACAAAGGCAGCGTGTTGCCATTGCGCGAGCACTGGTCAATCGTCCTTCCATCATCCTTGCCGACGAACCCACAGGCAATCTCGACTCAAAAACATCTCTTGAAATCATGGGACTATTTGAGGAGATTCATGATGCCGGTAATACCATTATTTTGGTTACCCATGAAGAAGATATTGCCCGTCATGCCCATCGCATTGTGCGCCTTCGCGATGGACTCATTGAGGCAGATTTTCCAAACACCAACATTCACAAAGTAATCCAAACAGTGCCTGCCGAATAAATTTTACCCTCAACAAATGCCCCTACGATATGTTTACTAACTAAAAAAATCCATTTTAAAAGAATGAGTGAGAATTGGAAAATTTACACAAAAAAAGGGGACAAAGGGGAAACGAGTCTTTTGGGTGGACAACGTGTACCCAAATGGCACGAGAGAATAGAAGCCTACGGAACTCTGGACGAATTTAATGCTTTTTTAGGGGTATTGCTTGATGCCATAACCCAACCCGAGCTAAAAGATTTCCTATTCCGAATTCAAGATCGTGTTTTTGTCATTGAGTCGATTTTTGCAGCAGCCACTCCTGACGATATGGCAGGTTTGCCCCAAATTTCCGAAGAGGATATTCAGTCGCTTGAAAAAGCCATTGATAAAATGAATGAAACCCTTCCTTCCTTGTCTTCTTTTATCCTGCCGGGAGGCCACCCTCAGGTATCGGCTGCCCATGTGGCACGAACGGTTTGCAGGAGGGCCGAAAGGTGCATGGTGAAAGTATCCAGGCAAACTCCATCTGAAGAAATTAGTATCAAATATATCAACAGGCTATCAGACTATCTTTTTGTTTTGGCACGTAAATTGGGTCAGGACGCGGGTGTTAAAGAGAATCTCTGGAAACCCGCAAAATAATTTTTTAAATCTGTACGGTGATAAATGAATTTTGTTATATTTTTGCGCCCATTTTTTAAGAACCTATAAAACCTATTAAACATGTACTGGACGCTTGAGCTTGCTTCAAAACTAGAGGATGCTCCCTGGCCAGCCACCAAAGAGGAGCTGATTGATTATGCGATTCGTACAGGCGCCCCACAAGAGGTTATCGAAAACCTCATGGAAATCGAAGACGAGGGCGATGTCTATGAAAGTATCGAAGACATTTGGCCCGATTACCCAACAAAAGAAGACTTCTTCTTTCACGAGGACGAGTACTAATCATTTATAATTCCTTACAGAACAGGGCATAAGCCCTGTTTTTATTTTTATGGGGAGTATCTTCGAATCCTCATTTTTAAAACCAATCGCTGATTTTTAGGTACTTTTGCGGTACGATTCTTGACGTATGTAATAATTTGACAATAAATAAACTGTTTATAATCATGTTGAACTTTTTAAAGAAATTTTTTGGCACGAAATCCGAGCGCGACATAAAGGATATTATGCCAATAGTGGATAAAATCCACAAAGCTTATGAAAGCATCAAACAGTTATCCAACGACGAACTAAGAGCAAAAACCCAAGAATTCAAAAAAAGAATAGCCGAATACATTGCTCCAGAAGAAAACCGCATCAAAGAGCTTAAAGCCCGTATTGAGACGGAACTTGACATGGATGTTGAAGAAAAATCGGCTATCTACAAAGAAATCGACCAGCTGTCCAAAAGCTCATACCAGAAAAGCCAACAGATTCTAAACGAGATACTTCCTGAAGCTTTTGCTGTAATGAAGGAGACAGCTCGCCGCTTCAAAGAGAATGAAAAGGTTTGGGTAACCGCTACAGAGAAAGACCGCGACCTGGCAGCCCGTAAAAACAACATCTTAATTGAAGGTGATAAGGCGTGCTACCTCAATCAATGGATGGCGGGAGGCAATATGATTACCTGGGACATGGTTCACTACGACGTTCAGCTGATTGGGGGCATAGTGTTACACCAGGGCAAAATTGCCGAAATGGCTACGGGAGAAGGTAAAACCCTGGTGGCTACATTACCCGTTTACCTGAACGCCCTTACCGGAAAAGGCGTACACGTGGTCACGGTTAACGACTATCTGGCAAAGCGCGACTCGGAGTGGATGGGTGTGTTGTTCGAATTTCATGGTCTGAGTGTTGACTGTATCGATAAGCATGAACCCAATAGCGAAGCCCGCCGCAAAGCATATTTGTGCGACATCACCTATGGCACCAACAACGAATTTGGTTTCGACTACCTGCGCGACAACATGACCCAAAGTCCGGATGAACTGGTACAGCGTGAACACATTTATGCCATTGTCGACGAGGTTGACTCTGTACTTATCGACGACGCCAGAACCCCCCTCATCATTTCAGGGCCAACACCCAAAGGGGAAGACCAGCTTTTCGATGAGCTTAAGCCTATGGTTAGCAAGCTGTACAACCTACAAAGAAATCTGGTCACCAAAATACTGGCCGAAGCCAAGGTATTGCTTACGGGTAACCCTTCCCCCGAACAGGAAACCAAAGGTGGAGAGTTGCTCCTGAGGGCACACAGAGGACTCCCCAAACACAAACCTCTCATCAAATTTCTCAGCGAACCTGGCATGAAAGCCTTACTGCTGAAGACAGAAAACTTTTACCTGCAGGAACAGGCCAAAAATATGCATATCATCGACGATGAGCTTTATTTTGTTATTGATGAAAAAAATAACACAATAGAACTCACCGAAAAAGGCATTGACGCTCTGACCGAATCGTACCAGGATCCGCATTTCTTTATTCTGCCTGATGTTGGCAGCGAGATATCGGAAATTGAAAGGATGAATATTTCCGAAGCAGAGAAAGAAGAAAGAAAAAGCCAGCTCATGGCCGATTATGCGGTGAAATCAGAGCGTGTTCACACAGTCAACCAGCTGCTTAGGGCCTATGCGCTTTTTGAAAAAGATGTTGAATACGTAATCATCGATAATAAAGTTAAAATTGTAGACGAACAGACTGGCCGTATTCTTGAGGGGAGGCGTTATTCAGATGGATTGCATCAGGCCATAGAAGCCAAGGAAAATGTAAAAGTGGAGGCCGCCACCCAAACTTATGCCACCATTACCCTGCAGAACTACTTCAGAATGTATAAAAAATTGGCCGGTATGACGGGTACAGCAGAAACCGAAGCCGGAGAATTCTGGAGTATCTACAAGTTGGATGTTGTGGTGATTCCTACCAATAAACCGGTTATTCGAAAAGACATGGAGGACTTGGTTTACAAGACCAAACGCGAAAAATACAATGCTGTAATCGAGGAAATAGAGCGCCTGATAAATATAGGCAGACCGGTATTGGTTGGAACTACTTCTGTGGAAACATCGGAGTTGCTGAGCAGGATGCTGACCTTACGCAAAATTCCGCATAATGTGCTGAATGCAAAACAGCATGCCCGCGAAGCAGAAATTGTAGCCCATGCAGGCCTGGCCCGTACGGTAACCATTGCCACAAACATGGCAGGGCGAGGCACGGATATCAAACTGGGCCCAGGTGTAAAAGAAGCAGGAGGTTTGGCTATCATTGGTACCGAACGGCATGAATCGAGGCGCGTTGACCGTCAGCTGCGCGGACGTGCCGGCCGTCAGGGTGATCCGGGAAGTTCACAATTTTTCGTCTCTCTCGAAGACGACCTGATGCGCCTTTTTGGTTCTGACCGTATTGCAAAAATCATGGACCGACTGGGCTTGAAAGAAGGGGAAGTGATTCAACATTCTATGATTACAAAATCTATAGAAAGAGCCCAGCGTAAGGTCGAAGAAAACAACTTTGGTATCCGTAAGCGTTTGCTCGAATACGACGATGTGATGAATGCACAACGCGAGGTGATTTATAGCCGCCGCCGAAACGCCCTCCATGGCGAACGCCTGGCCCTCGACATCCGCAATATGATGGAAGACCTTACCCACAGCCTCGTCGATGAATATTGGGAAGCGAAAGACTTTGCCTCCTTCAGAATGGAACTTCTGAGAATTTTTGGTGTTGACAGTCCCTTCAACGAAAATGAGTTTTATAATCGCAACCGCAAAGAGCTTGCTCCCATTCTTTTCGAAACGGTTTATCACCGTTACCGCGCAAAATGTCAGGCCCTTGCCGAAAGAACTTTCCCTGTCATCCAGGATGTTTTTGAAAACCATTCGCAATACGAGTACATTGCCGTACCGCTGACCGATGGCAGAAAACAACTCAATCTTGTTGTCAACCTTAAAAAAGCTTATAACGATCAGGCTCGAGAGGTTGTTCTCACCATGGAAAAAACAATAACTCTGGCTGTTATTGATAATGCATGGAAAGAGCACCTACGCGAAATGGATGACCTGAAACAGTCGGTTCAAAATGCGGTTTACGAACAAAAAGACCCCTTACTCATCTACAAGTTTGAGTCTTTTGAGCTTTTCAGCAAGATGTTGTTGCGTATTAACCGCGAAATCACTTCATTCCTGATGCGAGCTAACTTGCCGGGTGCAGAAACAGAAGTTAAACAAGCACAAATGCCCCGCCGCACCGATATGAGCCGGTTAAAACAGGAACGGACGGATATGCTCTCACAGGCCAGCCCAACCCAAGCGCCGGGTAAACCTTCACCTGTAAAGGTAGAAAAGCGTGTGGGCCGCAACGATCCCTGCCCGTGTGGTAGTGGAAAGAAATATAAAAACTGCCACGGTAAAGACCAGATCTGACATCATCCAAAACTCTCAGTAATGATAAAATATAAAAGGATATTACTCAAACTCAGTGGTGAATCGCTGATGGGAAGCCAGAACTATGGTATCGATCCGGCCCGGCTTACCGAATATGCCGAACAAATAGCAGAAGTAAGCCGATTAGGGGTTCAAATTGCCATAGTTATCGGCGGTGGTAACATTTTCAGAGGATTACAGGGAGCAGCCAAGGGCATGGACCGAGTACAAGGAGATTATATGGGAATGCTGGCCACCCTTATTAACAGTATGGCATTGCAGGCTGAGCTCGAAAAACAAGGAATCCATACAGCCTTATTAGGTGGCCTTGAGGTTAAACCAATAGCCCGTGCCATGAGTCGACGGGAAGCCATTGCAGAACTCGAGGCCGGAAAAGTCGTAATTATCAGCGGAGGAACAGGCAATCCCTATTTCACAACAGATACTGCCTCAGCCTTAAGAGGTGTAGAAATCAAAGCCGATGTGTTACTGAAAGGCACACGTGTGGACGGAGTATATACTGCCGATCCGGAAAAAGATCCCTCGGCAGTAAAATACAGCACGCTTTCATTTAAGGAAGCTTACTCCAAAGGTCTTAAAGTAATGGATCTTACAGCCTTTAGCCTCTGCATGGAAAACGACTTACCTATTTACGTCTTCGATATGGATACCAAAGGTAATCTTTGCAAGGTGGTTGAAGGACAACACATCGGAACCCTGGTAGCAAACAATGTCTGATTATCTTTAATAAAAACATGCAGAAACCCTCGATTCCCAAAGGTACCCGCGATTTCGGGCCCGCCGAAATGCAACGGCGCAATTATATTTTCGACACCATTCGCTCGGTATTCAGACTCTATGGTTATCAGCCCATTGAAACTCCGGCGATGGAGAATCTGAGTACCCTGTTAGGGAAATATGGAGAAGAAGGGGATAAGCTCCTTTTCCGCATTCTAAATTCCGGTGATTTTCTAAAAGATGTCCCCCCCACAATATTGCAGCAGCCTTCGGCCATCCAACTTTTACCCCACATCACCGAAAAAGGCCTCCGTTACGATCTTACAGTACCCTTTGCGCGATTTGTGGTTCAACACCGCGATCAAATTACTTTGCCTTTTCGTCGTTACCAGATTCAACCCGTCTGGCGTGCCGATCGTCCCCAAAAAGGGCGTTATCGCGAATTTTATCAATGCGATGCCGATGTTATTGGCAGTACCTCTCTTTTCAACGAGGCCGAGCTCATCAGCATGATTGATGAGGTATTTGCCCGACTAAACCTCAAAGTTCGTGTGCTATTAAATAACCGGAAAATTCTGGCTGGTATTGCAGAATACATCGGGCACCCGGAAATGCTTATCGACATCACTACAGCTATCGATAAACTCGACAAAATCGGTCTCGAAAAGGTTAATCAAGAACTCAGCGAAAGAGGCCTGCCCTCTGAAGCTATTGAAAAATTACAACCTGTTCTTTTTACCGGTGGAAAAAATGAGGAAAAGATACAGGTACTCACCGAACTGCTTAAAGAATCTCCGGTAGGCCTTAAAGGATTGGAAGAGTTACAGAATGTGCTGAACTATCTCCCTCACTTTGGGGTACAATGCGAAGTTATATTTGACCTGACGTTGGCTCGCGGGCTAAATTATTATACAGGTGCCATTATAGAAGTAAAGTCGCTGGATGTAAGCATGGGAAGCATTTGCGGAGGTGGCCGCTACGACGACCTCACAGGTATCTTTGGGCTACCCGGTATTTCGGGAGTAGGTATCTCTTTTGGTGCGGACCGTATCTACGATGTTCTCGAGCAAACAGAAAGATTTCCTGCGGAAGCCACCAGCGGCACCAGAGTGCTAATTCTAAATTTCGGAGAAAAAGAGGAACAATACTGTCTCCCTCTGTTATTGAAACTTCGTAGGGAAGGTATCAGTGCTGAGCTTTACCCGGATGCAAGCAAAATCAAAAAGCAAATGGCTCACGCCGATGCATACGGAATTCCTTACGTAGTGCTGGCTGGAGAAGACGAGATAAATGCCGGGATGTTCACGTTAAAGAACATGCAAACCGGCGAACAACAAAAGCTAACGGCAGAAGAACTTGTAAAAATAGTGGCAGAATAATAAATCAGATCATTCTTTGTTTCCTGTGGATTGACCTCTATTAGGAAAAGACCAGATTTGGAAAAAACCACAAATGCTAAAACTTCACTGCCAAAACAACCGAAGATTTAACTACTTCGCGTTTACCGGCTGTGTTGTAAAACTCGCTGACTATCAGATAACGTCCGACAGGCGCCAGTGAACGATCGTCGCGGCAACCATCCCACGATAGAACCGTTTCAATGCCTGCAGATAATGCCCTTGCCAATTTACGCACAAGTCGGCCCATAGCATCATAAACACTCACATTTACCAACCAACCGTCCCCGGGAGCATTTAATACAATTACCGTATTATCGTCAACACCATCGCCATCGGGTGAAAATATAGAGGGGGAGACGGTTAATCGGCCTGAAGGAAGAGGTGTTTCTGCAAATTGTGAATTTTTTCCAGTAGGTGTTCCAAATCCAGCTGATTCGGCAGCTGAAGTCCAGTTGGTTGGGTCTGTCGAGGGACGATGAGGATTTATACGTTCAAGCGCAACGCCGTCAAGGTCCTTCAATACAGGCAAGTGCATCGAAGGAGTGTATTCCAGTCTGTCAATTTCTGAAGATTCATTTTCTCTGAGTGACAAAACAATTCTCCCACCGGGATCAGAGGCAAAATCGGGGAGATCACTGATTTCAACAAGATTGGCGGGATAAGGCACTTCATATTGAGCTGCCACGGCCCCAGGATTGCGCGTCAGGCAATAATATTGCCCCGGAACTAACATCCAGGAGGGCAAGAAGATGATTTTCGTGCGGGAAGTATCCGTTAAGCTCTTGTATATAAGCGATACAGAGGCTAAATCAAGAAGATTACTGCTGTTGTTCATAACCTCTAAATAATCAGCCCCCCCGGTACGGGGATTTGTAAGTATTTCATTAATAATCAAATCACCGGAAGAGACCGGAGAAGGCAAGCCAAAGACAATTTCTCCGCCGGTAAGACTATTTCCCGCACAATCTGTTATTTCTCCCTTAGCTTGCAATAAATATGAACGACCAGGGTCCATAGAAGCACTTAATTCGAAAACAAAAACGATATTTCTGTAATCTGTCGGGGATATTCGAACAACCTCTCCAGGCCCTTCGGGAAGGCTCCACCTTGCAGGATTTGTAATAGTTTCTTCGGCCATGGGTTCAGAGAAATATACACTGAGATGGGTGTTATCAACAGGGAAGGCGCGAAGCAATGAAGGAGATGTTAAGTCAGGATTATTTGTTTTAACAGAATTATCGCGACCGGGTGTTCCGCCAGAAGCATCCACTGAAGGCGCCCAATTGCCATCAAGTGTACAAAAGTTTTCATAGTCCCTCATTTCAAGCGACCAACCCCCGTTCTTCTTAGGAGAGCTACCATACCATTTATCGGTGTAATCAACCCAGGCTATCACCTCGCCCATAGGATTTACCAAAGCTATACTTTGACCTGTATTGGTTAACTGAAAGGAAGAAAATCCGTAAAAATTGCCATATGGGGCAAAGTCAGAAGCAGCTCCTTCGGAACCAATAATCAAATAGGAATTCGCACCCAAATAAGCATTTTGAAAAACTTTTGAAGATGTCCCAATTAGTAATGTCCATCCTGAAAGGTCAATGGTAGAAGCAGTTGTATTATAAATTTCGATGTATTCAAAATTGGGCAAACCAACAACAGGCTCAGGATCTGCCATAATTTCCGTAATTAAAACGTCGAAGGGTTGAACGGGTGGTGCAAGCGTAAAATCCAGAAAAGTATTTTCAGGAACAGCCTCCCCCTTACAATTTTGAAGACCCGGCAATAAGATTAGGCGATAAGATACTCCATTTTCAAAAGTTATGGGGAAATGCAACATAACTGCCGAAAAATCATCGCCTGATAACCAGGCCGAATCAGCTAAACCAATTGCAGGACTTACCTCATACAATTGATAATTGACTAACGACAGGCTATCCATATTCTGGTTGAAGATAAGCTTGAGGGTTTGATTATCAATAACGATGAGCGCTTCCGGTAAGGGAAGCAAGGTAAGGGATGAGAGAACAGAGTTAGGGCCACCTGGGGTTCCTCCGCTTATATTTTCTGAAGCCTTCCAGTTGGCAGCACCCAGGCAAACGGCCGAAGGGTCGATCTGTTCAAGGCTCCATCCACCGTTGGATTTTGCTGGATCACGATACCACTTATCCGTATAAATGACCCTCGAAATCACTTGATTTGTATTGTCCAGCAGTTTAATGTCCTGGCCGGTATTAGTCAGGCTGAGCGAAGAGATGCCTACACAGGTTCCATAAGATGATAGTTCCGGAATAGCTTCCGGCCGGCAAAGGATGAGAAATCCTTCTGCCGCAATCTCACAATCGGGGATAGACTTAATGGTGTTACCTGTAACCAGCTTCCATCCTTTAAGGCTAAAAGATTTCCTGGTGGTATTGTAAAGTTCAACATATTCCCAATTAGGCAAACCAACCGGCGGGTCAGGGTCCACCATCAACTCATTAATTACAATATCGTAAGGCTGAGGCTGATAAATAGAAAAACTTCGCATAAAGGGGCCACTACGATTGCCCGCAAGGTCTTTCACCGAATCGACCGACAGGATATAGTCTATATCGGGTTGGAAAGGACTATGAAACGCCAAGGAAACCAGCCCGGGAATCGCTGTAGAAAGTTGTACTTGGAAAGGTTGCTGATTTCCAGGTTGAACTCTGTAATTTGTAGGTAAACCTGCGGGTGTTGGTGCCAGGGCTTCAGAAAATTGTAATTCCAGGGAAGTATCCGAAGGGACGGTCAGGGAAAGAAGTTCAGGAGGTGTTATGTCCACCTGAATTTCTCCGGCATAAAAGTCGTCAAAGTACATTTTAGTAGCGTTGCTCGTAGTGTATTTACAGAAAATCCCGAAATACTGCCCTGTGTTTATTTGGGAATCATTACCCGAAGCCTGTAACTGAAAGTTAGCCCCCCCTGTAGGATCGGCCCAAATTTCCCAGGTACCATCCATCTTATGGACAACTTTAATGCGCAAAGTAAATGAGGTCGCTATCAGGCCATCAATTCCCCTGCAAATGCTAACGCTTTGATTCCCGTTTTGTCTGAACAATTCAAGCGCATCATTCGAACCCGCTTCCCCCAATTGCAGATAATAACCATTAAGCGACCCGCTTAAATCAGACTGATCAGAAATAAGATATACTCTGGAAAAATTATTGGATGAGGGAGAAAATGAAAGTTTTACCCAAAATCTCCATTCTGCGGGCTTAAGGAGTGTTGAGGAAGTAGAAAGAAAAGCAGTTCCTTCCCCACTTCCGTTCAACTGTAATTGTTTTGAGTTGTTTACTTTAAAAAACACATCGGTTCCAGTCCATGCCGGATTTTGGGTAAAATCTCCATCCTCAAAACTATCGGAAAGCTGAGCGCGTGATTGATAACTTCCACAAAAAACAGCCATTAGGGTGACCAATAATAATTTTCTGCAAAAGGGCATCATACAAAAGCCATTTAAGACGTTGAAACTGTAAATATAGTAATTTTGCCGGCCTGCTCAGGCAGGTTATTTCAGTAATCAGTAATAAAATCATCAAGCTATGCCAAAAATTTCCGTAGTGGGAGCTACAGGCCTTGTAGGTCGTCGGATGATCGAAAAAGTCATTCATTCCCCCATCTTCAAATCATGGCAACTTATTGCTGTTGCTTCCGAAAGATCGGCAGGGAAAGAAATAAGGATAGAAGACCGTATCCTGAAAGTAGTGACACCTACGGAAGGGATTCAGGAAAAGCCAGATATTGCTTTGTTTTCTGCCGGAGCTGAAGCTTCCGGTATTCTTGCCCCCCGGTTTGCCCAACACGGTTTTGTTATCGACAACAGCTCTTACTGGCGATTGTTTCCCGAAATTCCCCTCGTTGTACCTGAAATCAATGCACATACCCTTACTCCGTCGACCCGTATCATAGCAAATCCCAATTGTTCTACTATTCAAATGGTACTGGCCCTATCTGGTTTGCACAGGAAATTGGGTATTCGCAGGATAGTAGTGTCTACTTATCAATCCGTTACAGGCTCTGGACAAAAAGGCATAGCTCAGCTGGAAGCCGAAGAAAAAGGGCAAAGTGTAGAAAATCCGGCCTATCCACATCCCATCTACCGCAACCTGATTCCTCATGGAGGATATTTCCTTGAGAACGGTTATACCTCAGAAGAGATGAAATTGGTTCATGAAACGCGTAAAATTCTTGGCGACAACGACATAGCCGTTACAGCCACTGTGGTTCGCGTTGCGGTAAAAGGTGGCCACAGCGAAGCAGTAAATGTGGAATTTAAAAACGACTTCACCCTAGAAGAAGTAATTACCATTTTAAGAAATACTCCTGGAGTAGAAGTGTTAGATGACCCCCGACAAAACCTCTACCCCATGCCCTTGTATGCAGAAGGTAAAGACGAGGTTTTTGTGGGTCGTATCCGAAGGGATGAATCGCAAGCCCGTACTCTCAATTTATGGATAGTGTCCGACAACCTGCTCAAAGGCGCTGCTACTAACGCCGTGCAAATTGCAGAACATCTGGTAAATAGTGGATTTATAAGCTAAAGTGGTGAAAATTCACAGAGACGTAGAGCACCTGCCCGAATTCCGGAATCCGGTGGTTACCGTTGGCACTTTTGATGGAGTGCATAGGGGTCATCGGAAAATTTTGGAGCGAATGCGTGAGATTGCAACACGTACAGATGGCGAAACTGTTGTTGTAACCTTCGAACCGCATCCCCGAATGGTACTCGCCCCTTACGGAACCCCCGTAAGGCTCATCAATATCCCGCATCGCAAATACCAAATTCTTGAATCGTTAGGCATCGATCACGTTGTAGTCCTCAATTTTACCCTTTCGTTTGCACAAATACCCTGGGAAGCCTTTGTAAAAGAGTTTCTCTCCCAAAAAATCAAAGTTAAATGCCTGGTTGTGGGATACGACCATCGCTTTGGCCAGGGACGTGAAGGCGACCACGAAAAGCTAATGCGTATTGCCAGAGATTTTAATTTCTGTGTTGAAGAAATCCCTCCGTTTTATCTCGACGGGCATGAAGTGAGTTCTACACGCATACGTCAGGCATTGCATTCGGGAAATATACGTCTGGCCAATTTCCTTCTTGGCTATGAATATTCCATTACCGGCAAAGTGGTACATGGGAATCGGATAGGACATAAGTTGAGCTTCCCAACCGCAAACATAGAAGCCGACGACAAATACAAACTCATAGCCGCCAACGGGGTTTATGTGGCCCGTGCAGAATATCAGGGGCGTATTTACGGGGGAATGTGCAATATTGGCAATCGGCCCACTATCGAAAAAAGCAGCTTTGCTGTTGAAATACATATTTTCGACTTCAACCGCGAAATCTATGGTGAAAATCTCACCATTTATTTTGTGGATCGCCTGCGCAATGAAGTCCGATTTGAATCCATGGAGGCACTTAAAGCCCAGTTAGTGGAGGACAAAAAAATGGCCTTAGAAATCTTGGAGCGCATACCAGACGGCAATGCATGGCTCAATCAACGGTAAGAATTGTAACGGCGAAATTCATCCATGGCCTTCCGCTTCTTTTCTTTAATCACCTCATTCGCAACCGGATAACCCACTGCAATTAGCAAACCAATGGTTTTAGAAGAGGGTATGTGCAACAAATCTTTAATAGGTGCCTCATTGAACCAACCAAGCATACAGGTACCCAGTCCTTCTTCCTGGGCCTGAAGACAAAAATGCTCAGCTGCTATCCCAATATCTATCAACGGCCATTCTTTCTTCTTGATAAGCTCGCCCACCTGCGTAATAATTTTTGGCTTCTCCATAACTATTACTACGATTGCCCCGGCTTTGAGCACGAATTTATTAAAGGAGACAATGGGGCTGTACGTTTCGTGGGCAATCTTGTCTTTTAATTCAGCATCGTCCACCACAACAAAAGTCCAAGGCTGGCTATTGCTTGCAGAAGGAGCCAACCTGGCGGCCTCCAGACAACGCTCTATTTTCTCCCTTTCTACCGGTCGACCATCATACTGGCGGGTGCTATGTCTGGCTTTTACGAGGTCTAGAAAATTCATGCCTGTTAAAATTTTTAAAGAGTTACGAAATTAGAAAAAAACAGGTACTGGATTAGAACTTGCTTTCATATTCAGGGTTTATTTGCCGAAAAATCCTGTCAGAATCAAAGGTTATTAATACCCATCATTCCTCGTCAGATAGAATATTTTCCACATCGGCCCTGTAATTGTCCTGGGTTCACAGAAGGCAGCTTTCCTCCGGGTATTTTCTTTAATTTTGCCGTTTACATTTTTCTAAAACAACGGATTAATCATGCTTAACCTATATAAATCCCAGACGCGAGAGAATTTTAATTCAGCCACAGTATTTTTAATAAAGAATACCCAAAGCCTTCCCGAGGGATGGTTTAGGCCTGAAGAAATGGAATACATCGAACGTATGAGTGGAGAGGCAGATTCGGTGCAGGTGGCCTTACCGCGTGGAGCTTATTCCTGGCTTGTTTCAATTCCAAAGACCTCCGGAGTTTCTGATTCCGACGCCGAGTCCTTTCGCAGGGCCGGAGCCAGAGCAAGAAAGTTCTTTGCTAAAGAAAAGTCTGCTTCAGTTAAAATTACGGGATTTGGCCTGCAAGCCATCGATATATTTCATTTCACGGAAGGATTTGTTTTAGGGAATTATGCTTTCGGTAAATATATTACCGAGCCAGCAAAACTTCCCTTTGTTGTTCAGAACGTTGATGTACATTCTGAGGATCTGGGAGAAGCCGATATTGAGCGTTTAAGGATTATCTCTGAAGCTGTATTTTTCTGCCGCAACCTGGTTAACGAGCCAGCAGCAGCACTGAATGCCGAAATATTGGCCCAAGTGCTGTTCGATGAAGCCTCGAAACTGGGAATAAAAGCAGAAGTTTTCAATATCAAAAAAATAGAATCCCTTAAAATGGGTGGACTGCTTTCAGTAAATCGAGGCAGTAGTATTCCCCCCACTTTCACCATTTTAGAATGGAGCCCTGAAAATCCAGTTAACAGCAAACCTCTCGTTCTGGTAGGAAAAGGCGTAACCTTCGATACAGGAGGCATGAACATTAAGACGGGCAGCTATATGGATGGTATGAAGATGGATATGGCCGGTGCTGCCACTGTGGCTGCCTCGCTTATAGCAATTGCCCGGATGGGGCTTCCCCTGCATGTTTATGCCCTCATACCGGCAACCGATAACCGCATCAATTCGGAGGCAATGGTACCTGGGGATGTAATTACGATCCACAACGGAAAAACAGTGGAGGTACTCAATACCGATGCCGAAGGACGCCTTATTTTGGCAGATGCGTTGAGTTATGCCGCCAAGCTCGATCCCATGTTAGTGATAACAGCTGCAACACTTACGGGTGCAGCAGCGCGGGCTGTCGGGCCTTATGGCATGGTGATGATGCAGGTGAAAGCATCCAACTGGTCCGAGAAATTAAAATTGAGCGGTGAAGCCACCTATGAACGCATGGTGGAGTTTCCGATGTGGGAAGAATATGGCAGCTTGCTTAAATCTGATATTGCCGATATTAAAAACATTGGACCAGCTGAAGCCGGAGCCATTACAGCCGCCAAATTCCTTGAGTTCTTCACCTCTTACCCCTTCATTCATTTGGATATTGCCGGTACTTCTTTCACAGAAAAACCAGAACATTACCTTACCAAAGGTGCTACAGGTACCGGAGTAAGACTGCTGGTACATTTTGCCGAAAGTCTTTTAGAACTTGCCTGAATCAACGAAAAAATAAATTATGGATATGAATCAACGTCCTTATTCGCTCAAGCAACGGGAAATCAAAGCCGAGGGAGAAATCCGCGTGGGCATCACCCATGGCGATATCAACGGCATTGGTTATGAGGTTATTATGAAAACCATGGTTGAAGAAGGCATCTTCAATCACTTTATTCCCATCATTTACGGAACCTCCAAAATTGCTTCATACCATCGCAAAACCCTCAACATCCCCGACCTGCCTTTCAATCATATCCGCCGGGCCTCTCAGGCGCAGAAGCATAAATTCAATATTGTTAACATTACCGACAAGGAAGTGAAGGTTAACCTGGGCCAATCGACCCAGGAAGCCGGAGAGCTCGCTTTTATGGCTCTGCAGCAAGCCTGCAAAGACCTGGAAGAGGGTCAGATAGATGTACTAGTAACCGCCCCCATCAATAAACACAATATCCAATCTGAAAACTTTCAATTTCCCGGTCACACAGAATACCTTGCCCGGGTCTTTAATGCCTGTTGCCCACTCATGCTCATGGTAGCCGACAATCTTCGTATTGGAACCATTACTGGGCACCTACCCTTAAGAAAAGTTGCCGAAACAATTTCAGAAGATTTGATAATCAATAAAATAAAAGTCACCGAGCAATCACTTATTCAGGATTTTAGAATTGCAAAACCCCGTATTGCCGTACTAAGTCTGAATCCTCATGCCGGAGACCAGGGATTGTTGGGAGATGAAGACGAAAAAATAGTAGCTCCCGCTATCCAGAAAGCCTTTGAAGAGGGATATCTTGTTTTTGGTCCCTATCCTGCTGATGGATTTTTCGGTTCAGGTGAATTTCAAAAATTTGATGCTATTTTGGCTATGTATCACGATCAAGGGTTAACCCCATTCAAACTTCTGGCTGAAGGAAGAGGTGTCAACTTCACTGCAGGACTGCCAGTTGTGAGGACATCGCCTGCTCATGGTACTGCTTATGAAATTGCCGGCAAAGACCAGGCATCAAGCCTTTCCATGCGCGAAGCTATTTTCCTGGGTATAGATATTTATTTTAATCGCTTACAATATTCTGAGATGACAGCAAACCCATTGCAAAACAACAAGGAAGGGGATACTGCAGAGCAGATAGAAGACTGAACCTGAAATATGGGATACAGTTTTAGAGATATTGCAAAAATGCACCACTGGCAAGAAGTTTCGGCGTTTGACCGAAATGCACCCGTTGTGAATTTGCTTACCGATAGCCGCAGACTTCAATGCCCAGAAAACACCTTATTTTTTGCAATTAAAAGCGAAAAAAATGACGGGCATCGGTTTATCGATGAGTTGATTGAAAGAGGAGTAAAGCAATTTGTGGTAAGCAACCCGGATGTTTTTCATAAAATAAGACCTTTTACCAATGTCATTCTTGCCAAAGACAGCGTAGAGGCCTTACAACTGATTGCCACAGAGCATCGCAAAAGATACAACATCCCTGTCATAGGCATTACAGGAAGCAATGGAAAAACTATCGTCAAAGAATGGTTAAGAGAAATGGCCCTTTCGCGTTTGACGGTATGTGCCAGCCCCAACAGCTATAATTCACAAATTGGAGTACCTCTTTCGGCTTGGAACCTTGATGCCAGTCATCAGCTGGCCATATTCGAGGCCGGAATTTCTTTACCCGGAGAAATGGATCGCCTCGAAAGAATAATTCAACCCACCATAGGACTTTTTACCAATATCGGTGAAGCCCATCAAGAGAATTTCTCTTCGCAAAAAGAAAAAGCCAAAGAAAAACTCAAACTCTTCCGACATACGGCTTTCCTCATATACTGCCGCGATCATTTGTTAATACACGAGTGCGTGATGGAGGAAAGACTTGAAACTTTCCAGAAAATTTTCACCTGGGGCTGGCATAGCGACGCGGATTTGCTAATTCAAAATATTACACGCAATGGTAACCATTCAGAGATTGTTCTCATTTATCAAGGACACGAACAAAAGCTGAACATACCACTGACTGACGATGCCTCTTTAGAAAACGCTCTCCATTGTCTTGCCCTTCTTGTAGTGCTTGGATGGGACCTGGAGCGAGCTGCTCATGATATTGGACATCTCCACCCCATATCCATGCGTCTTGAAATGGTTGAAGGCCTCAATGGTTGCACATTGATTAACGATAGTTACAGCAACGACCTGAATTCTTTAGAGGTTGGTCTTTCGTATCTGATTCGTCAGGCCGGACACAAAAACAAAACCCTTATCCTTTCTGACATATTGCAAAGTGGAAAATCACCGGCTGAACTATATGAAAGGGTAAATCAGATGTTAAAGAATGCAGGTGTCAGCAAATTAATAGGCATAGGACCTGACATTGCAAGCCAGGGGAATGCTTTTACCCTGAAAAAGTACTTTTATGCGGATACACCTTCGTTTCTGTCTTCATTCCCCATACATTCGCTTCGCGATGAAATAATCCTCCTGAAGGGAGCCCGACGTTTTGGCTTTGAACGCATAGCAAGAGCCTTGCGCAAAAGAACGCATGAAACCACCCTCGAAATTAGTCTGCCTGCCATTGCTCATAATCTGGCCTTTTACCGTTCTCATCTCAAACCTCAAACGAAGGTAATGGCCATGGTTAAAGCTTTTGCTTATGGGAGTGGTAGTCATGAAATTGCAGCGCTTCTTCAGCATCAACATATCGATTATTTAGCTGTGGCCTATCCCGATGAAGGAGCTGCCCTTCGAAATGCCGGTATCACGGCTCCCATTGCCGTGATGAATCCTGAAAACGATAGTTTCGATTTACTTATTGAACATAACCTCGAACCCGAAATATATAGCCTGGCCATCCTTAAGCGCCTCCATGATTTTTTAATAAGGAACACCAGCATAGGACAGCCTTTTCTCATTCACCTGAAACTCGATACAGGTATGCACCGCTTGGGTTTCATGCCCGATGAACTGGCTGAGGCCTTGCATTTTATTAAAAACAACAGGCATTTAAAGGTAGCTTCGGTATTTTCGCACCTGGCAGCCAGTGAAGATCCTGAAGATGATCAGTTTACGCATCGGCAGGCAACGCTCTTCCTGGAAATGGCTGATGAAGTAAGCCATTCATTGGGATATCCGGTCATGCGGCATTTGCTCAACTCAGCTGGCATTATTCGTTTTCCGGAATACCAGTTCGAAATGGTAAGGCTTGGGCTTGGCTTGTATGGCCTGGCACATTGCCCTGAGATTCAGGAAAGGCTTATGCCGGTTAGCCGGCTTTCCTCTGTTATATCACAAATTAAACGCATACCCCCCGGCGAGAGCGTCGGGTATAACCGACGCTGGAAGGCGCCCCGGGAAACCCTGGTAGGCATAGTTCCTATTGGATATGCCGACGGCCTGCGCAGAGAACTATCTTTTAAAGGATTTTCAGTAAAAATCAATGGCTATAACGCCCCATTAATCGGAGCCGTTTCTATGGATATGTGTGCCATAGACCTTACTGATATTCCTGCATCAGAAGGCGATCGGGTAATTATTTTCGAAAATGCAGACGAAATCAAGCATCTTGCCCGTTTACTAAATACCATCCCCTACGAAATCATCACAGGTATCTCCCCCAGAGTTAAAAGGATTTACCTGATGGATTAAACTTGATTCCAAGCATGGATAAAAAAACACTTCTCAGCATTATTGTTCCGGTATATAATGAGGAAAAAACCATCACCGAAGTTTTACAAAAGGTTTGGGAAACGCCCCTCGACAGAGGGGTTGAAAAAGAAATTATTGTGGTGGACGATTGCTCTACCGACGGAACTGTAGCCCAAATCGAAGATTTTATTGTTGCTCATCCGGAATACAAGATCAGTTTCATCCGCAAGCAAAAAAATCAGGGGAAAGGAGCTGCCCTGAGAGATGGAATCAAATCAGCCAGTGGAGATTGGATAATCATACAGGATGCTGACCGCGAATACAATCCTGCCGATTATAATCTATTGCTGCAGCCAGCCCTCGATGGATATGCCGATGTGGTATATGGTTCACGTTTTGTCGGCGGAAACCCTCACCGTATTTTGTTCTTCTGGCACTCCATTGGCAACAAATTCCTGACCCTGGTCTCAAACGCCTTCACCGACCTCAACCTCACCGACATGGAAACGGGTTATAAACTTTTTAGGGCGGATATTTTGAAGGGAATAGAACTGGAAGAAAATCGCTTTGGCTTTGAGCCTGAAGTTACGGCCAAAATTGCACGTATCCCGGGCATACGGATTTATGAGGTGGGCATCAGTTACTATGGCCGTAGCTACGCTGAAGGGAAAAAAATAAAGGCTGTAGATGGATTTCGTGCGCTTTACACCATTTTCAAGTACAACCTTCAGCACATGGGGCCCCGCCGACCCTTTGCGGGTTATCTGACTTACCTTCTGTTATTTATTATCGGTTTTAAAATCTTTTACACCTATCAAGACAAAGAGCCTGATTTCCTGAAAAGCGATGCAGCAGAATATTATCAATATTTGCCGGCATTGTTCATATACAACGATCTGACCTTTAAATTTTACGATACCCTCCCCCAAGAACTCAAAGACAGAATAGCAATATTTCCATTTGAGAATGGTAGGGCTATTGGCCGCATGTCCATCGGATTGTCTATCATAAACCTGCCTTCATTTGCAGTTGCCCATTTCATTGGCCA
>DDBO01000225.1 GCA_002332755.1 Bacteroidales bacterium UBA2030
ACAATCAGATCCTCGCTCCATGCGATGGCACAGTAAAAAAAGTCTACGTAAAGAAAGGAGACATTGTTAAAAAGGATCAACTTCTGATAGAGATAAAGCCACTGAATAACAACAAAGGCGAATAAAACATAACCCGGGTCATCGACCCGGGTTTTGTTTGGGTATGGGTTTGAAAATTTTATTGCTTTCGTTGATAAAAGTGAGTATATCTTCTCTGCCAGCTCTGGTAACGCCAGATGTGATGATATAATGTGGCAGTTCTTCCCAATAATCTTTGAGGCTGTCAAAGAAAGTCTCTATGGTTCTCTGAAGGGCAACAGATCCCAATTTCTCCGTTTTTGTGAAGAGGATAGTAAACGGAAATCCGTTTTCGCCAAGCGAATTGATAAATTCAATATCTATTTTTTGCGGGGGAATGCGTGAATCGATGAGTACAAAGGTGTTGAGAAGGTTGGGTCTGTTGAGTAAGTAATCATTGATCATTTGATGCAGCTCTTCACGCGCAACCTTCGATATCCTGGCATAACCGTATCCCGGAAGGTCGGCCAGGTACCATGAGTTATCAATCAGGTAGTGATTGATAGTAATGGTTTTGCCCGGAGTTGCAGAAGTCTTGGCCAGGCCTTTGCGCCCCGTAAGCATGTTAATAAGTGTGGATTTACCCACGTTCGATCTGCCTGCAAATGCATATTCGGGATGCACCGGCGGCGGGCATTGCCGGGCCTGGGTGCTGCTTTTTAAAAACTTGGCCTCACGAATCGTTATCATGCGATCTCCCTTTGATTCTCAACTTAAGTTTTGGCAATTTGAACTTTGGAACATAAGTGGCCAAATGGCGTTGTTTTTTCTTTTCATATACATCGCGTATGGTAATCAATATTCCTGATTCTTCCACTTCTCCAAATTCATGATTCATAGCCGTCCCGAAAAAACGCATGGTAGGTGATAAATTCATGTAAGCATTTACCAGGGGTGGAATATTTTCCCCATAATTTCTGATAGCCTGATTGAGGATTTTATAGTTTTCCTCATAGGAATTTCCTTTAAAAAGGGCTTCATGATCACAATTTTCACATTTTACCTCTAATTCGGGATGTGGCCATACGAGTTGCTCATTATCCGGAAAAAAGTTTTTAAGAAAATAGAGCAGGATATCTCGGGCATTGCGGTTGTATTGAGTGTACATGGTCATCTTGCCAAAAAAATAATGCACACCCGGGTATTCAACTACCAGAGCTCCTAATCCATCCCAAAGATTATCGAGCGAAAACATTCCTTTGCGTATGTTGAACGAAGCCTGATAAGCCGGTTGCACAAAAGACCTGCCCAGCTCAATGGTATGTGGAACATAATTTTTGAGAAATTTATCCGAAAAATGAAAAAGATGGGCTGTCGGTGAATCCGGTTGACCGTTGGGCAGTAAAGGAAGGTCGGCCATATGAATGAAACGATAACCTCCAATAATCTCTTCATCAGCAGGGTCCCACACAATGAGCTGTTTAAAAGGAACTTTGGCTGTATCGAAAATGTCGATATCGACCTCTTTGCCTGTTCCTCCACCTGCATCGCGGAATGATAATTCCCTTAGTCGCCCTACCTCGCGCATTACATTGGGCGAGTCGTGATGGGTAATAATGAAAATTTGCCGATTCCCATAATTGGTATTTCTGAGGAATTTCGACTCGGTGAGCTCTCGTTCCAATAATTCACGGTCAACAGGAGGGATGATGGGCTGCATTTCCATGTGGGTAAACGTTTACATATGCAAAGTTAAGGCTCAAATGGAGTATATGGATTGTGGGCAAGCTTATAAACATGTTCTTTTATGCGCGCTGCCCATTGGCTGTCGGTATAGCGATTGTCGAGCAGGGTATAAGGAATAGGTTTACCAAAGCGCAGGGTCAGGGTTTTGCCTTTTTGTTTCACCATTTCATCCACCAAAAAAAGCATTTCGATATTGAATTTAATGCCCAGCGCCTTTCTGATGTTGGCCAGGCGATAGAAAAATTTCGAATTGCTACCCTCAGCATAAACAGGTATGATGTCTCTGTGATGGATTCGAGCCTTGGTGACGAAAGTCTTTTTCCATTCCAGATCAACGATGCGACCTCCTTGCCTGCGGGAACAAAGCCCGGCAGGAAAATAGAGCAGGGTGCGATCTCCGGCAAATGTTTCGTCTAATTGTTTGACCAGATGCGGATTCCTTCCATGTTTATTGATGGGTACGAAAAGACTTCGGGTATTTGGAATAGATAGCAAAATGTCGTTCACCGGAAACACTATGTCAGGCATCTTTCGGCCTACTACCATCATCAACGCCAGGCCATCCATGCCTCCAAGGGGATGATTGGCAACAAATATATAGCGTCCCTGAGGATTCCAATCGAGATTACCCTCGGCTACCACCTTTAAACCCAGTTCGTTAAGTGTGGCTTCTATAAAAGGCAAACCCTCCAGGTGTCTATATTTACTGAGTACATAATTTACTTCGTCTTCATGCACCACTCTTCTCAGCCAATGGATGACAAACCCGGGCACCATGCGGTGAAGTTTCTCACTTTTGTTTCGAATAACCTGCTCAACATCAACAAATTTAGTGATTTCGAAATTATCCATGGAGGCAAACCGTTTAAGCGGGTGCGCAAAATTAACCTTTTCAGCTTATTGCAGCCATGGGGTAGATTCTACTTTTTCCACCAAAATTTAAAAAAGCCCCGAAATGCTCAACCCCTTACTGGTACATGGCTTTTAGAGGGTTAAGAGTGGCTGTGTGAAAAAAGTTATCAACAAAGTGTTGTTTTTGGTGGAAAAAAATGCAATTTTGTGCAACAAAGTGGGGCAACTCATCGTATTTTCGTACAGACACCTGAATCAATATGTTGACATTTACGGGAACGCACGAATGCACGCTCGATGGCAAAGGCAGGATCCAGCTCCCGGTAAGTCTGCGAAGGCAGCTTGCAGGAGAGGGACCCGCTGAGTTTGTGCTCCGTAGAAGCATTTTTTCAAAGTGTCTGGAGCTCTTTCCCAAAAGTGAATGGGACCTGGAGCTTGAAAAGATTAATCAGCTTAACAGGTATAATCCCGACAACCTGGCTTTTATTCGGCTCTTTATGGCAGGCAGCAAACCGGTAGAAATGGATGCCACCGGTCGCATTCTGATCACCAAAGACCTGCTTAATTATGCCGGAATAACGAAAGATGTGGTTGTGGCTTCCAGAGTGAATGTTTTGGAAGTATGGGATAAAGAAGCCTACGAAAATACCGTTGGTAGCGTAACGCCAGAAGCGTTTGCTGAGCTTGCCCGCAAAGTTATGGGTAATACTACCGGTGAAAATATTGGCTGATTCAATCATATTATGTCCTACCATTTGCCTGTTTTATTGAAAGAAAGTGTGAATGCCCTGCTTGAGGTAAAGGGAGAGGTTTGGGTAGACGTGACCTTTGGCGGTGGTGGGCATACCCGTGAAATATTGAGTCGCATGGGAAAAGGATGCCTTGTGGCTTTCGACCAGGATGCCGATGCCCTGGCCAATGTACCCGATGATGAACGCTTAATTTTTGTTAATGAAAACTTCAGGTTTCTGAAGCGTTTTTTGCGATTTTACAATGTTATCCCTGTTGATGGCATTCTGGCAGATTTGGGCGTTTCGTCGTGGCAAATCGATGAGCCCCATAAAGGATTTTCTACCCGTTACGATGCCCCTGCCGACATGCGAATGGACCGTCGTAGCTCGCTAACAGCAGCCGGAATTTTGGCCGGATATACCGAAGAAGATCTGTTCCGAATCTTTAGGGAATACGGAGAGTTGCCCAATGCCCGGCAAATTGCCTCTCGGATAGCAAAGCTAAGGCAGCAAGAATCTATCGACACCACCGGAAAGCTGCGCGAAGTATTGTTACCCCTGAGTCCTCGCGGGGCAGAAAACAAGTTTTTGGCCCAGGTTTTTCAGGCCCTGCGCATAGAGGTGAATCAGGAACTGGATGCTCTAAAAGACCTCCTCTTACAGTCGGCCGAGGTGCTCAGGCCCGGTGGCCGCCTGGTGATTATTTCTTATCATTCACTGGAAGACCGACTGGTGAAGAATTTCATGAAAACAGGAACCTTCGATGGTGAACCTGTCAAGGATTTTTATGGAAATCTGATGGCTCCTTTCAGACCTGTGCATAAAAAGCCATTGGAAGCAAGTGCTGAAGAGATTGCCTGCAACCCTCGGGCTCGTAGTGCTAAACTCAGAATTGCAGAAAAGTTATGAGCGCTAAACAACATCAATCCAAAACCCACCGCAACAGGGGATTTCTGAAGCAAGTGCTTTCGGGTAGTGCACTCACTGGCCACGAGCAGGCTGTGTTGCGGCTGATTAGCTTTTTGGCCATTCTGGGTATCCTATACATTGCTAATACCTATTGGGGTATAAAAACCCTCAGGAAAATTAATGCCCTAAAAAAAGAGCAAAAGGAACTTGCCTACGACTACACTACAGCTCGCTCGGCCTGGAGTGACAGCACAAAGCAGTCGAGATTGCTCAGGCGGGCAAAAGCCATTGGCCTCATAGAAGCGCCGGAGCCCCCTATTAAAATAACCCTTTCACAAGAAGATATTAAAAAACTTGAAGCCTACCGCAAATAATCCCTATGGACGCGATTAAACCTAAAAAGATTGCTCTACTGTGGTCCATCTACTGGTTTATGGTGGTCATTGGGGGGATTATTATTTATAAGGCGGGAGATATTATTTTTCTCAAAGGGGAGGAATATCGATTGCATGCGCGTGAAACCACCCTTAAGTTGGGAGAAGTGGAAGCCGTAAGAGGAAATATCATGTCGGCCGATGGTAATGTATTGGCAACGACTGTTCCCATTTTCGATATACGCATGGATGTAGCAAGCCCCAATATTCCAGCCGCCTTGTTCAAGGAAAAGCTGGATTCGCTGGCCAATTCCCTTGCGCGTGTATTCCCTTCGAAATCGGCTAACCAATGGAAGAGCGACCTGCGTGAGGCCCGGAAAAAACGGAGCCGGTATTTTCTTTTAAAACGCAATGTAGATTATGCCACACTTAAGGAAGTTAAGAAGATGCCGATTTTGCGTTTGGGGCCTAACCGCGGAGGATTAATCCTGGTTCAAAAAAATATTCGCAGAATGCCTTATGGTATGCTTGCCCGACGTACTATTGGTTATTTCAATGCAGAGCAAGATTTGTATGTAGGGCTCGAAGGTGCTTACAACGAATTTCTGAAGGGGATTAACGGAAAGATGTGGATGCAGAGGATTTCGGGCGGGGAATGGATTCCTGTGCTTGGTGATCAAATTACACAACCTGTCAATGGAAAAGATATTATCACAACCCTGGATATAAAATTACAGGATGTTGCTGAACGCTCCTTGCTCGAACAACTGGAGGCCAATGATGCAGCTCAGGGTTGCGCAGTGGTGATGGAAGTAAAAACCGGAGATATTAAGGCTATTGCCAACTTGTCGAAATCACCCGAAGGAGGCTACGAAGAAAGATATAATTATGCATTGGCCGAGAGTATTGAACCTGGTTCCACCTTTAAGCTAATATCACTCGTAGCAGCTATGGATGAAAGCCGGTTGAAACTAACCGACAGCATTCCCTACCAGGCAAGTGTAGTGTGGGCCAATGCCCTGATGAAAGATGATCATGCGCTCAACAAGAAATATATCACCCTGAAAGAGGCATTTGCACACAGCAGCAATGTTGCTACTTCCTTGTTTGTGAATAAGGTATTTGGTAAAAAGCCCCGCAAATTCAGTGATAAACTGTATGAAATGGGAATTGGTAAACCTCTGGGGATTGAAATTCCCGGAGAAGGGAAGCCATTTGTAAGAAAATCGGACGATCCGCGATGGTCGAAAACCACCCTGCCTTATATGTCGATTGGCTATGAAGTAAAAGTTACTCCTCTGCAAATACTAACATTTTACAATGCGATTGTGAATAAAGGGCGCATGATGAAACCCCGGTTTGTAAAGGAAATACGGGAAGGCGAACAGGCAGTGAAAATACTTGAACCTGAGGTGCTGGTTTCATCGGTATGCTCAGAGGAAACGGCATTAAAGGCCATGGAAATGATGCAGGCTGTGGTGGAAAAAGGCACTGCCCGGGGAGCCTTTAACGGTGCCCCATATTCCGTTGCAGGAAAGACAGGTACTGCACAGATTGCAGTAGGTGGGCGATACAATAAATCTAATTATAATGCCTCATTCGTAGGGTATTTCCCTGCCGATGACCCCCAATATACTATCATGGTGGTTATCAGCAATCCACAAAAGGGAAAAATTTACGGTGGTGCAGTAGCTGCTCCGGTTTTCAGGGCTATTGCGGATCGCATTTATGCTACGTCTTTAGGGGTGAAGGATGAGATCCCCAAAATTGCGCAAACAGTCGATTTGCATATGGACGATTCTCTGGTCGGGCTCAGCGATTTATCTGTGAAAGGCTGGTTGCCCGACCTGGCTCATGCTTTTGAATTTATTGAAGGCGAAAAAACCTCTACCCAGGTGAGTGAAGGCTGGGCAGAGGTCTTTATGAAAAATGGACGTCCAAGCATTCAATCCATTTCGCTGCCTCGCAACAAGGTTCCCGATGTAAGGGGAATGACAGCCCGCGATGCTACTTACCTGTTAGAGGCGTGCGGATTGCGTGTAAGCCTGAACGGCAGAGGAAGGGTTAAAGATCAGTCTTTACCAGCCGGAACACCTATTTCGAAGGGTGCTGATGTTCGATTAACATTAAGTTGCTCACTATGAAAAAGATATTGAAAGATATATTATCTGTGATACCTGTTGAAAATGTTATGGGTCCTCTGGAGCAGGAGATTCAAGGTATTACTATAGATAGCAGGAAGGCAGGCCCGGGGCAGCTATTTGTAGCTCTTCAGGGAACCCGGGTTGATGGGCATGATTTCATTCCTGAGGTCATTGCTTCGGGCTGCACTGCCGTTGTGGGGATGAAGATTTTGAATCCAGTGCCTGATAATGTGGCATACGTTAGGGTGAATGATACCTCGAAAATGGCGGGTATCCTCGCTTCTGCTTTTTACGATCATCCTTCGCATACAATAAAGCTTGTGGGTGTTACGGGTACCAATGGAAAAACCACGGTAGCAACGCTGCTTTACAGGCTTTTCACTGCGGCCGGCTTTACTTGTGGTTTGATATCTACTGTCGAAAACCGTGTGGGTTCACGAGTAATTCCTGCCACCCATACTACACCCGATGCTATAAGCCTAAACGCTCTATTGCACGAAATGGTAAGCGAAGGCTGTGATTATGCTTTTATGGAGGTTAGCTCACATGCTGTCGACCAAGGGCGCATAGCTGGACAACAGTTTACAGGGGGGATTTTTACCAACCTTACCCATGATCACCTCGACTATCATAAGACTTTTAGCAATTATCTCAACGCAAAAAAGGCCTTTTTCGATGCACTGCCCCCATCAGCATTTGCACTGAGCAATGCTGATGATCGCAATGGACGTGTGATGCTTCAAAATTCCCGCGCAAAAGCTCACTATTACGGGCTTAAGAATTTATGTGAGTTTCATACGCGGGTAGTGGAAATGCATCTCGATGGTATGTTGCTTAATATCAATGGGAAAGAGGCGTGGTTCAGACTTACCGGAGAGTTTAATGCTTATAATCTTACGGCTGTCTATGCCACGACCCTATTACTAGGGATGGACCCCAGCCGTTCGCTGGAGTTGCTCAGCAATTTACCCCCTGCCGAAGGACGTTTCGAAACCTTGAAAAGCCCGACAGGCATCACAGGCATTGTAGATTATGCCCATACCCCTGATGCCCTCAAAAATGTAATTGAAACCATCAATGCCATTAGGGCCGGAAATGGCCGGCTTATCACTGTGGTTGGAGCCGGCGGCGACCGCGACAAAACCAAACGCCCTGAAATGGCAGCCATTTGCGCCCGCCTTTCCGACGTGGTCATACTCACCAGCGACAACCCGCGCTCCGAAGACCCTGAGCAAATCATTGCCGACATGAAAGTCGGTGTAGACATTACCCTGACTAAAAAGGTCGTCGCCATTGTCAATCGCAGAGAGGCTATTAAGGCTGCGGTTTCCATGGCCCGACCGGGTGATGTGGTTCTAGTAGCTGGAAAAGGCCATGAGAAGTACCAGGAAATCCATGGAGTGAAATATCCTTTTGATGATAAAATAGAGTTGGCTCTAGCCCTTGAAATGATAAATCTTTAAAAAATGCTATACTATATATTTAACTGGCTCGATAAAACCTATGATTTTCCCGGTGCAGGGCTGTTTCAATACATTTCGTTTCGTGCAGCCGCTGCAGTCATCACTTCATTGATAATCACCCTCATTTTTGGAAAATCCATTATCAATTTTCTGAAAAGGAAACAAATAGGGGAAGACATCAGAGACCTGGGACTCGAAGGCCAGCTCCAAAAAAAAGGAACACCCACCATGGGAGGACTTATGATTATTGCCGGCATTCTGATTCCCACTCTGCTCTTTGCCCGGCTCGACAATATCTATGTAATCCTTGTTATTGTTACAACTCTCTGGTTGGGATTTATTGGCTTTCTTGACGACTATATCAAGGTTTTCAAGAAAAACAAGGAAGGACTTCGCAAACGTACCAAGCTTACAGGGCAGGTCGTGCTTGGGCTTATCGTAGGCAGCACCTTGTATTTTCATCCCGATGTAGTTATCAGGGAAAAAAGCGAAACTCACGCTTTTGTACAGAGTAACAACCTTTTACGCGAGAATATTTATGAGAGGGCCAGAGTAAAATTTTCGGCCGAATCAAAAAAATCGGCAAAAACAACCATACCTTTTGTGAAGAACAATGAGTTCGATTACACTTCGTTGATTGGCTGGGCAGGCCCTAACGCCAAAAAATATGTATGGTTGGTTTTTATTCCAATTGTCATTTTTATTATTACTGCTGTAAGCAATGGTGTTAATCTGACCGATGGGTTGGATGGCCTAGCGGGTGGTACTGCAGCCGTTGCTGCTTCAACATTGGGTTTGCTGGCCTGGGTCTCGGGTAACATAATATTTGCTGATTATCTGAATATTATGTATATCCCCAATACCGGCGAACTGACCATTTTTATCAGTGCCCTGGTAGGGGCAGCCATTGGCTTCCTGTGGTATAACACCTATCCGGCTCAGGTGTTTATGGGCGATACCGGAAGCCTGACCCTTGGCGGAATCATAGCAGTAATAGCGATAATTCTGCGTAAAGAGCTATTGATTCCTATCCTTTGCGGCATCTTCCTGGCCGAAAATCTCTCGGTGGTTCTTCAGGTGAGTTACTTCAAATATACCAAACGAAAATACGGCGAAGGCAAGCGCATATTTCTTATGTCGCCTTTGCATCACCATTTTCAGAAAAAGGGTTACCACGAAGCCAAGATTGTGCAACGATTTATGATTGTGGCATTTATGCTTGCAGTTATCACTATCATCACCCTTAAAATCCGATAATTATGGCAAAAGAATATCCCATAGTAGTACTGGGCGCTGCTGAAAGCGGTACGGGTGCTGCGGTCCTGGCCAAGGCCAAAGGACTTGGGGTATTCGTTTCGGATGCCGGTGTCATTAAAGAAAGGTATAAGGAACTTCTGCGCAAGTGGGATATTCCTTTCGAAGAGAGCAAGCATAGCTTTGATATTGTCCTTTCGGCTAAGGAAATCATTAAAAGTCCGGGTATTCCTGAAAAAGCGCCCATTGTAGCTGCAGCCCTGGCCAAAGGTATACCTGTAATATCTGAAATAGAGTTTGCGGCCCGCTTCTCCCGGGGTAAGTTTATCTGCATCACCGGAAGCAACGGAAAAACAACAACAACCCTTCTGACACATCATCTCCTGGTAAGAGGAGGGCTGGATGCTGGTGTGGCCGGAAATGTTGGCAACAGCTTTGCCCTCGAATTGCTTAATGGCGATCATGCCTGGTGGGTACTCGAGATCAGTAGTTTTCAACTCGATGGTATGTTCAATTTCAGGCCTCACATTGCCATTCTTACCAATATTACTCCTGACCATCTCGACAGATATGGGACCTTCCAGAATTATACGAATTCCAAAATGCGCATGGCGCAACTCCAACAAGAGGATGACGCACTGATATGGTTTTCGGGCGACCCGGTAATTCGTCGGGAGCTGGAACGCAGGCAACTTAAACAGCGCCTTATTCCTTATGGAGAAATAGCCCCGGACAACGGCGACGGGGCCTGGATAGAAAATGAAAAAATAATCATCAGAATAAATAACGACATTATGAGCTCTACCATTGAAAATCTTGCCCTTCAGGGCCGGCACAATGTTTACAATTCCATGGCTTCTGCCATCGCTGCCCGTCTTGCAGAGGTACGCAAAATGCGTATTAAGGAAAGCCTTGCCGATTTCCAGAATGTTGAACACAGACTGGAATTTGTAGCTTCTGTGCACGGCATTGATTTTATTAACGATTCTAAGGCTACCAATGTAAACTCTACCTGGTATGCCCTTGAAAGCATGACAAAGCCTGTGATTTGGATTGCAGGAGGAAAAGACAAGGGGAATGATTATACCGTGCTTGGCGAATTGGTCAGGCAAAAGGTGAAAGCTATTGTGTGTCTGGGGGTTGATAATACCAAACTCAAAACTTTTTTTGGGGGTATGGTGCAAACCATCATTGAGACCTCCTCAGCCGAAGAGGCTGTACAGGCGGCTTACAGGCTTGGCCAAAAAGGGGATGTAGTGCTGCTTTCACCTGCTTGTGCCAGCTTCGATTTGTTTGAGAATTTTGAGGACCGTGGGAATCAATTTAAAAAAGCGGTTAAAAGTCTCTAAAGACCCACACGTATGAAGACCCCGGCTATAAATTTTTCAGGCGATCGTACCATCTGGATAGTTACAGTTATGCTATCCATCATTTCTCTGTTAGTGGTTTACAGCGCCTCGTATTCTCTGGCCTTTAATTCCAAAGGGTCTTCTGCCGAGTATTACCTCTTTAAGCATGCCTTTATAACCCTTGCCGGATTGGGGCTAATGTATTGGGTGCACAAAATTCCTTACCGCAAATTTGCCACTGCAGCATTGTACCTATTGTTTTTTGCTATCCTGTTTTTGGTGTTTTTGATGTTTTTCAGTAATACCTCCATCAACGAAGCAAAACGCTGGATAAAAATCCCTCTGCTTGGGCTGACCTTTCAACCCAGCGAACTGGCCAAGCTGGCTATTATAACTTATGTGGCTCGTGAAATGCACCGGAGGCAGGCTATACTGTACAGTTTTAAAGAAGGTTTTATTCATGTTTTATGGCCTGTGGTGTTGGTGGTTCTTTTAATTCTTCCTTCCAATTTCTCGACAGCTGCACTTATTATGTTTGTGTGTTTTATGATGTTCTTGGTAGGGGGTGCCCATTGGAGACATCTGATCTTGTTGTTTTTGGGAGGTATCTTACTGATGGGTTCAGTCATTTTTGTGGGGAAAAACTTCCCAAAAGTGTTTCCCAGAGCAGCCACATGGAATGAACGAATAATGGGGCGGTTGGAACAGAAGCCCGAAGACGTTGCGGCACGACTTGCCGATCCTGATGATTTTCAGCAGGAGCAAGCGCGTATAGCTATTGCTAACGGGGGGCTTCTGGGACGAGGTCCGGGTAAATCGATACAACGAAATTTCTTGCCCAGTGCCTTCAGCGATTTTATTTTCGCTATTTTTATTGAAGAGTATGGTCTTATAGGCGGAAGCATACTTTTGCTTTTATATCTCATCTTGCTTTACCGTGGGATAGCCATAGCCCTGCGCAGCAATACCATTTTCAGCAGTCTGCTCGCTTTTGGTATCACCTTCAGTATTTTGGTAAATGCCTATGTAAACATGATGGTGGCTCTGGGTATTGGGCCGGTTACCGGGCAAACCCTGCCTCTCATGAGTATGGGTGGAACTTCACTATTGTTTACCTGTGTTATGTTGGGAATGCTTCAGAGTGTCGCCCGAGGCGGTGATGCTCCGGATACTATCGAGGCCCCGGAAGAAGAAACCGGCGAAACTGAGGATTTGGTTCCAAACCCTGAAAACCCTAAATCAGAACCTGTATGAGAATAATCATATCCGGTGGAGGCACGGGAGGACATATTTTTCCGGCGATAGCTATAGGCAAAGCCATTAAACGCCTGCAGCCCGACGCAGAAATTCTTTTTGTTGGAGCTAAGGGCAAAATGGAGATGGAAAAAGTCCCTGCTGAAGGATTTCCTATAAGGGGCCTTTGGATTGCAGGTTTTCGCCGCTCATTGAGCGTTTCTAATCTCTTGTTCCCTTTGCGTTTGGTAGTCAGTATTTGCCAGTCCCTCCTCTTGCTATTACGTTTTAAACCTCAGGCAGTAATCGGAGTGGGTGGTTTTGCCAGTGGCCCAGTAATGCGTGTGGCTTCCTGGTTGAGGATTCCCATTTATATTCAGGAACAAAATAGTTTTCCCGGAGTTACAAACAGGCTTATGGCTCCTAAGGCGCGATTGATTTTTACCGCCTATCCCGGAATGGAAAATTGGTTTCCCCAGCAAAAGACTTTGCTTACGGGAAATCCGGTACGAAGAAATGTAATTTCTGTTGAGGGCCTGAAGGAAGAAGCTTTACAATATTTTGGGATGGATAAGGGCAGGACTACCATTCTGGTGGTTGGAGGAAGCCAGGGAGCTTTATCCATCAATAAAGCTGTAATGGCTTGTTTGAAGCAAAATGCTTCTTCCGACTTGCAATGGATATGGCAGACGGGGACAGGTTTTAATGCTGATGCACGCAATTTTGTGGAAATCGAAGGCCTGTCTCATGTCAAAGTACATCCTTTCATTCAGCGTATGGATTTAGCTTATGCTGCCGCCGATCTGATAATTTCCCGTGCAGGAGCTATAGCTATTAGTGAGCTTTGCAATATTGGTAAACCGGTTATTCTTGTTCCCTATCCTTTTGCAGCAGCCAACCACCAAATGCATAATGCCCGTCGTATAGCCGAAGCAGGAGGGGCATGGGTGATAGAGGATAGCATGGCAGAATCTCAACTCTGTTTAACTCTGTCCGAACTGGTTGCCGATAAATCCCGACGACATCAGATGGGAGAGGCTATTCGCCGCTTGGCCATACCCGATGCAGATGAACGTATTGCCAAAGCTATACTGGATGACCTTGCATACTTTAATAAGGGTAAATCATGAAACTGGAAGAGCTACATTCGGTTTATTTCCTGGGTATTGGTGGCATAGGCATGAGTGCCCTGGCCCGTTTCCTCCACAGTCGGGGCATTAAAGTGTGTGGCTACGACCGTACACCTACTCGTCTCACCTCAGAGCTGATGGAAGAAGGGATTTCTATTCATTTCGATGAAAATCCTCAAGCTATTCCAGCGGATACACAACTGGTAATTTATACACCTGCTATTCCTCGCGAACATAAAGAATGGAATGCTATTTATCAGCGTGATATTCCATTAATGAAAAGAGCTGAGGTTTTGGGCCTGATCTCTTCTTCATTAACCTCTGCTGCAGTTGCGGGTACACATGGCAAAACCTCCACCTCTACCATGCTTGCCCATATTCTGTTTGGTTCATCCATGGGCTGCCTGGCATTTCTTGGTGGTATTTCCAAGAATTTTAACACCAATTATCTGAATGCTTCTCCGGCACAATGGATGGTTACTGAGGCTGATGAATACGACCGCTCTTTTCTACATCTGAATCTTCGCCTGGCGGCAATTACTGCCATTGATGCCGACCATCTGGATATTTATCAGAATTGGGATAACCTGCTAGCCGCATTTCGGCAATTTGCCTCAAAAATTCATCCCGAGGGTGCTCTCGTTGTTCGTCGGGGGCTGAAACACCTGGTCCAGAAACATAGCTCTGTGCCTATCTTCACCTATGCAGGCGAAGACACCACAGCCGATTTTTTTGCTTTAAACATCCGGCCGGTAGATATGTATTATCAATACGATATACTTACCCCTAAGGGTTTAATTTCCGGTATAGAAATGCATGTACCTGCTCGTATAAATATCGAAAACAGCGTGGCTGCGGCTGCTATGGCTCAACTTGCCGGAGCTACAGTTGACGAGATCAGGCGTGGATTGTCGGAATTTAGGGGTATTCGCCGCCGTTTTGATGTAATTTATAATTCCGGCGATTATGTATATATCGACGATTATGCTCATCATCCTGAAGAAATCAAAGCTCTGGCCCTGTCGCTTCGCGATTTGTTTCCCGAGCGGAAATTGACAGCTATTTTTCAGCCCCATCTTTATTCACGTACACGAGACCTGGCTGAGGGATTTGCCGATAGCCTTAAACTTTTCGATGAAGTTTATTTACTAGAAATATACCCTGCCCGCGAAAAGCCCATTCGGGGAATTACCAGCAAAATAATCGCCCGACGAATGAATCCAGTCCCTCCCATTATAACCCATCAGGCTGCATTCAATCTGATTGTTTCACGCAGACAGGGTGTTATAGTAACTGTAGGAGCCGGTGACATCGACAAACTTGCCCAACTGGCAGAAAGTCATTTTAATACTGAAAAGGTATGAAACGGAAGCTGAAAAGGATATTCATTGCTGTGCTGTGGGTGCTTATGGTAGCAGCTTCGCTTACGGGGCTTACTTTTGCTAATCGCTGGCAGGAGCAGGCCATCTGCAGGGCTGTGCTTATAAAAATTCATGGCGTACAAGGATATCCCTTAATCAGCGAGAAAGAGATTAGTAACATTGTATCGCAAAGATGGGGAAAACCTGTGGGCAAGCCACTGAAAGACCTGGTTTTCAGAGACCTTGAGGATGACCTTCGCCGGATACCCGTCATCGAATCAGCTGAAGTTTTTGCTTCGCTTTCGGGTATCACCGAGATCCATGTAACACAACGCAAGCCACTGATGAAGCTGTTTTTCAAGGAAGGTAACACTTTCTATCTTGATGGGTTTGGTTATTTCTTTAAGGTGAATCCGGGTTATTCTGACAGGGTGCTGACGGTTTCAGGGCAAATTCCTTTCCGAATTACAAATTTTAAACGAATTAATGATATCCCCGAAAATAACCCTGCTTATAAATCTGTGCTCGATTTATTTCAGGCAGGTAAGTATATACAATCCCACCGTCTTCTCAATTCTTTAATAGCGCAAGTATTCTACAATAATAATGGAGATGTTGAACTCATACCGGTTACTGGAGATCACACAATTTTGCTTGGTGATTTTAGCGATCTGGAGTGGAGGCTCGACAATCTTCTTCTTTTTTATTTACGTACTGCCGGGCGAATAGATTATCGTAGGTATCCGGTTGTAAACCTAAAGTTTAAGAATCAAATAGTGTTAACTCAAAATATACCCTAATATGGAAACTCCCAGGAATAATTCGATGCATCCCCAGCAAAATGAGGGGGTTTATATTGCAAGTCTTGATATTGGCACAACCAAAATTGCCGCCATGATAGCTCGTCGCGATGCCGCCGGGAAAATTGAAATCGTAGGTTTCGGCCGAAGCGACTCCTTTGGAGTAAGAAGAGGGGTTGTTGCTAATATTGACGATACCGTAAATGCTATTAAAAACGCCATTGGTGAAGCCGAAAAGCAGGCCGGGCGCAAAATAAAATATGTACATGTGGGTATTGCCGGTCACCATATTAAAAGCTTACAACATCGGGGAAATATCATTCGAAAAAACGGGGATGAAGAAATTTCTGCCAACGATATCGACAGGTTAATCAATGATATGTACAATTTAACCGTTAGCCCTGGTGAAGAAATCATCGATGTTATACCGCAGGAATATACCGTTGACGGCGAACCGGGGATTAAAAATCCGGTGGGCATGTTGGGTACCCATCTCGAAGCTAATTTTCATATCATTGTGGGCCAAACTGCTGCAGCTAAAAATATTTATAAATGTGTCAGGAGAGCAGGGCTTGAGGTAGTTGATCTGATACTTGAACCTCTCGCTTCGGCTGAGGCAACTCTGTCGGATGAAGAAAAAGAAGCAGGTATCGTACTTGTTGATATAGGAGGCGGAACTACGGATATTGCTATTTTCCAGGATAATATCATCCGCCATACCGCTGTCATTCCTCTGGGGGGAGAGGTGATTACTGAAGATGTGAAAGACGGTTGTTCCATTATTAAAAAATTCGCCGAAGAAGTAAAGGTAAAGTATGGCTCTGCCCTGGCCAGCGAAAACAGTGATAGCGATGTTGTGTCAATTCCTGGTCTAAGGGGCAGGCAAAGCAAAGAAATTACCCTACGTAATCTGGCTTCTATCATTCAGGCAAGAATGGAAGAAATCATTGAATACGTTTACCGTGAAATACAAGCTACCGGTTTAGAAAAAAAACTTATCGGGGGCATTGTTCTTACCGGTGGAGGCGCTATGCTCAAGCACCTGAGTTTACTTACAGAATATATGACAGGGATGGAAACCCGGATTGGTTATCCCAATGAACATTGTGCAGCCACTACACCAAAACATTTAAGTTCTCCGATGTATTCTACAGGAATAGGTCTTTTATTGCTTGGCTTTAAAAGAATGGATAAGGACTTGAAACGGAGAGAAATCTTGCAGGTAGGGCAGCCCGTAAGCGAAGAAAACGCTGAGCCTGTTATTTCCTCAGCTCCATCCAATCCTGGGAGCCAAACACCACCCGATAATGCTAAAAATGAACCTGTACAAAACCCGGAACCCGCTCCCGTTCCAGGCAAGCGGCGCAAATCGTTTCTGGAGCGTATGCAGGATTGGTTTAATGATAGTGATGAAAATTATTGAATATCAATGCTTTGAGGCATGATTTTATTAACAATTTAGTGTTTAAAAATAATACCCTATTACCGTAAAAATCAATAAATAAGCAGTTAAATTTATGCCAACCAATAATTCCGAAATTTCTGAAAATAATATGAAACCTAATAACACCGACAATATGATAAAATTTGAGGCACACGGGAAAAAATCTTCCATTATTAAGGTGATTGGTGTGGGTGGTGGCGGCAACAATGCCGTTAATCACATGTATAACCAGGGAATTGTTGATGTAGATTTTATTCAATGCAATACCGATAAACAGATATTAGATTCCAGTCCTATTCCGGTGAAAATACAGTTGGGCACCTCGGGATTAGGGGCCGGCAATAAACCAGAAGTAGGGAGAAAGGCCGCTGAGGAATCGATTGAGCAGATTAGAGAGGTTCTTGAAAAAGACACCAAAATGTTGTTTATAACGGCCGGAATGGGTGGAGGTACCGGTACTGGAGCTGCCCCTGTAATTGCCAGTGTTGCCCGCGAGCTCGATATTCTTACAGTGGGTATTGTTACCATTCCTTTTTCATTCGAAGGACGTAAGCGAAAGCAGCAGGCCGAAATAGGAATTGCCGAATTGCGAAAATATGTAGATACTCTTCTGGTAATCAATAATGACAAATTGCGGGAGTTTTGGGGCAACCTATCGCTCAGGCAGGCTTTTGCCAAGGCCGACGATGTACTTACCCGTGCCGCCAAAGGTATTGCCGAAATTATCACTGTTAAGGCTTATGTGAATGTTGATTTTGAAGATGTTAAAACCGTCATGAAAGATTCCGGTAAAGCCCTTATGGGTTCGAGTCGGGCATCAGGCGATGGCAGAGCATTGAAAGCCGCTATGGAAGCACTCAATTCTCCATTGCTCGATGATAATACTATCAGCGGAGCTCGCAACATGTTGCTTTATATTTCCAGTGGTAAGCAAAACGAAATTACCATGGACGAGGTCACCGAAATCACCACTTATATTCAGGATAACGCCGGTAACGATGTGGATATAATCTGGGGAGTAGGCTACGATGATGAATTGGGAGAGGATATTGCCATCACCCTTATTGCTACCTCGTTTGAGCCTAAAAAAACAGTTGAGCCTCAAACTCCCAAAGTGGTTCATACGCTTGACGACGAGACACCCGAATCTCTGAATCCCTTATCCGAAGATGCTAAAACGGTTGAACCTATTCTGATTAAAACTACTCGACCGGTTTCAGAATCCGAATCTCAGGCTCCTGCTGAACCGCGCAGCCCTGGTCGTGTTTTTACCCTTTTCGACGAGCCAGAAAACAATGGCAGCGAGCTTAAACCCGACGTTTCGACTTTTCCTGCCGAAGCAGGGCCCATGCTTAAGACTTCTTCTGAGCCATCCAGCTCCCAACCTATGTATGGCAAGGCTACTCCGGCTGTTGATCCCATCAAATCGAACGAAAGAGTAGCACGGCTCAAAGGAATGAGTTCTATCTTTTCTGATCCACTCGATGAAGAAACTCTGCAAACCCTCGAAACCGTGCCTGCCTTCAAAAGAAGAGGAACTCAACTGAATCCTCCTCCCCCGGCAGAAGAAAAGCTGGCACCCAAAAATATCGTTGTAAACGGCCCTAATGGCCCTGAAATTCGCAGTAATCCATACCTCTTCGACAATCCCGACTAATCTCTCTAAATCGTTAATTTTGCCCAAAAAATTTTTCTATGTCGCTAGAAACCCTAATCAACAATGACATGAAAGCTGCCATGATAGCCAAAGATATGCGCAAGCTTGAGGCTATCAGGGGTATAAAGGCTGCTCTTTTACTGGAAAAAACCGGTAAAGATGTATCAGGAGGAGAAATTCCGGAGGAAGTAGAGGTAAAGATGCTACAGCGCCTGGCCAAGCAACGCCGCGAAGCCGCAGCTATCTATTCCGAAAAAGGGCGAAATGACCTTGCAGAAGAAGAATTATACCAACTCTCGATCATCGAGTCGTACCTCCCTAAGCAATTATCGGAAGAGGAAATCAGGGAGAAACTGAAAGAAATCATAGCCCAAACCGGTGCCTATTCCATAAAAGATATGGGAAAGGTAATGGGAATGGCTTCCAAAGCTTTTGCCGGTAAGGCCGACAATAAGCTTGTATCAGATATCGTACAGCAGATGCTGGGTGCCTGAGTGCATACTCTGCATACAATAGAATTAGCGCTGTTCACTGACATGCATTTGTCAGAAAAATCTTTCATTTCATGCAAAAGATCATTAAAATTGTCTCTGTAAATATTTCCGAGCAAAAAGGGACCGTGAAACATCCCTGCGATTCCATTTTGCTTAATTCTCAGGGTGTAGAAGGCGATGCACATGCAGGCAAATGGCATAGGCAGGTAAGCCTGCTGGGAGTTGAAAGCATTGCCCGTTTTGAAGAACAAAGTGGACGTAAGCTGCACTATGGTGAATTTGCCGAAAATATCACTACCCAAGGTATGGAACTTTACAATACCCAGCCGGGGGATAGATTTGTAGGCGATGAAGTGGAACTTGAAGTTACGCAAATAGGTAAAAAATGCCATGGCACGGCATGTGCCATTTTTGTTGAAGTTGGCGACTGTGTAATGCCCCGTGAGGGTATTTTCTGCAAGGTGATTAAAGGAGGGAGGCTTGCCCCGGGTATGGAGCTTACCTATTTTCCCAAGAATTCCTAAATCATGGCATTGAATATCGACACACACACGTTTAGGATATGGGTGGTTACTCTCAGCGACAGAGCCAGCCGGGGAACCTATGAAGATTTGAGCGGCCCCGAAGCAGTACGGTTACTTACGTTTTTTTTTGAAACAAGGGGTTGGAAAGCCGAGTTTAAAACCTATGTTATCCCCGACGATGCGCAGCAATTGCTTTTTATTGCTCACGGAGCAATTGAGGAAGGAATAGATTTGCTGGTTACTTCAGGAGGCACTGGTATAGGGCCTCGCGACATTACTCCCGATACCCTTCTGCCATTGCTCGATAAGCAAATAACTGGTGTAATGGATTTTATTCGGCTAAAATACGGAGCCGAAAAGCCTGCTGCCTTGCTGTCGAGAGCCATTGCTGGTATAGCTGGCAAAACACTTGTTTATACCCTCCCGGGAAGCCCTAAAGCTGTAAAGGAATACCTTACGGAAATTATCCAGGGACTTGAGCATACTTTTTACATGCTTCATGGAATTGACCGCCATGGATGAGAATCTTCAGATTTCAATAGTAGAAGCCACTCCTGCAGATGTCGACGACATCGCAAAGCTCATCAGGGAGCTTGCTGCCTATGAAAAAGCTCCGGATGAGGCTATTCTTACTGCTTCCGATTTGCTGAGAGATGGTTTTGGCGATCATCCTGCCTTTCATGTATTGCTTGCTAAAGCAAACGGGGAAACTGTGGGCATGGCATTTTGGTTTTTTACTTATTCCACCTGGAAAGGGAAGGAATTGTACCTCGAGGACTTGGTTGTAAAAGAAGCCTGGCGCCGCAGGGGCATCGGACGGTTGCTATTCGAGGAATTGCTGAACCTGGCGTATCAGTACAAGGTTAAGCGTATGCGATGGCAGGTGCTCCATTGGAATGAGCCGGCCTTTCATTTCTATCGTAAATATCGGGCAGCGACATCGGATCAATGGTTGAATTGTATGCTGACAAGCCATGATATTTCCAGATTAATTGAAAATAAATCGCATGAATGATGGATAGGGAAAAAGCGCTGGAATTATTACATAAGAACATTAAGAATCCGCGTATGATTATGCACTGCCTGGCTTCAGAGGCTGTAATGCGCGCCTTGGCCCGGCATTTGGGTGAGGATGAAGAAAAATGGGGACTGGCTGGTCTGCTCCACGATCTGGATGTTGAATATACCCATGCCGATCCAACGACGCACGGTCCGACGGCTGCTGCCTGGCTCAGCGAAATGGGCGTTGATTCTGAAATTACCGACGCTATTCGCATGCACAACGAAATGGCTACAGGCTTACCCCGTACTACACGATTTCAGCATGCTCTGGCGGCCGGAGAAACTATTACCGGCCTTATCAACGCTACGGTTCTCGTATATCCCGATAAGAACATCCATTCGGTGAAGGCCAAATCCATCGTCAAGCGTATGAAGGAGAAGGCTTTTGCGGCCAGTGTAAAGCGCGAAAACATCATGGAGTGCGAAGCCATAGGCCTGCCTGTCGATCAGTTTGCCTCGCTGGCCCTGGAGGCTATGCAGCAAATGCCCGATTATACACCCTAAACGAAACGGCCATGAAAAACCCTACCCTCACAGGCGTTGCACGCTGGCCCCTCAGGCACTACCGCTGGATTCTTCTGGGGGTGTTCCTCGTTTACATGATTTTTTTTGATCGCTACAGCGTCATCAACCAGGTAAAGATCCACAGGGAGTTGCGGGAGTTGCAAAGCAAATCGGAGTGGTACAGGCAGCAAACCAGGGCTTACCGGGAGCAGTTGCAGCAGGTGCTCAACAATGCCGAAGCCACCGAACGCTTCGTGCGCGAAAACTACCTTATGCAACGCCCCGGCGAAAAAGTCTTCCTCATCGACCGCTAAATTATGTAGCCAGAAGCCTACGGCCCTTTCGATTTTTTGGTAGCTCCATCATTTTACTATCATTAGTTTTCCGTCAGCCAACGACTGATGTTTTGATAGGAGGCGAAACATATAAATATGGGCAGGTAAACTGCTGACATCAATCTGCATGCTTTTGCTCCTATCGGGCCAGTTGAAGGATTTGACCAGCCGGCCTGATACGTCGTAAATATTGACAACCATATCCGCTGGCCAGATATAGTTGGCCCGCACCAATGCACCGTAAGGCGTTGGGGTTTCGGTTACCCAGGCTTCCGGAAGTTCGATGGTTACCCAAGAATTGGCAGGGTTAGGGAAAATACGGAGTTTCCGAGCATTAGGATCAGTCATTATTTCATCGAGTCCTACTATCAACCTGCAATCTAATTTCAGGGTATCGGAGCGGATGGGATGGGGGCAGAGGCTGTCGTAAACAAGGGGCCGCAGGTCAAGAGTATCGTGTTCAAGTTCCGGGGTAAGTTTGTCTATCAGCATATCAAACTTATTGATACTACTGGTCCAGTTCCAGCCTGCGCTGACAAATTTATTATCAGAGGTTTTGATAGAATAATTGAGCAAACCATCATTCCAGACGGGTATTTCGAGGTGTTGGTTTTTTAAAACCGTACCCGAAGTATCAATAAGCATAGCGTTCTGATAACCAACATTATTTCCACCCCAGGAATCGAGGACAAAAAAAGTATGGTCATTGGCACAAACCAAAGTTTGAATGCCCGAGTAAGCATTATTTTGGGTGTTTTCATCGATGAGGTAATAAGCCATGGGGTATCCCCCTTTATGCATCTGGAACAGGCAGGAAGGGAAAGGTGTAAACGAAGTCCCATTGAAATATCTTACACTCCCCCCAACCCAGAAATTTCCATTAGCATCCCGACAAAAAGCGTTTCCAGACGTGACAATATCAGTAAGATATTCATACGAAAGGGGCCTCACCCAATCCTCTCCACCCGTACTGTCAATCATAAACATGATGGGTTCCCAGGCCCAGGCAACATTTGGGTTTAATGTGTCTTTCAACCCGCCATCAGCCCCGATCAGCATATTGCCGGGAGGAGATGGTATAAGTTTCATACCTGTTTCATCGGCGGTTTTGCTACCGGGGCCCTGCGGGTAAAACTGTTTCCACTTCAGGTTGCCTAAGGCATCGAAGCAGTAAATCCATACGCGCTGATTGAGATAATTCAAATTCCCATAAAACGCTAACAGCCAGATGTCTCCGTTTTCGGCTTCAATAGCATCCATCCCGTAATCTACTGAGTAGATATTCTGAATAATGCTGCACCATTCTTTTTCACCACAGGCATTCACTTTCATGATAAAAGCATCTGTGCAGTAAGGGTCATAGGCACAATGTTCGATGGCATAGGTGCCACCGGATAGTATAAAGCCGCCATCAGCACAGGTTTGCAGCCCTATCCCGAAAGAATAAACCTCGGGATAAACCGGTGCCTGACTTCCAAGGTAGCTGACCCATTTTTGCCATAAAATATTCCCGTTTACATCAGTTTTTAGGACGAAGGGGTAGTTTTTATAATAATAACCATTGTAAATATTACCACATTCATTGCCCATGAATAAATAGCCTTTATCATAGGCTTCATTTGCAATCTCAAGTAAATCAACTTGAGGCGTTGGATATATTTTGGGCCAAACCTGGTATTGAGGAGTAAACGGCTTGTCGGACGGCACAGCGGGAGGCGATATTCGGAGGATATGGCGGGGAAAAGGCTGGCTGGTTGCCCTAAAGATGGAAAATAATGCGAGAAGTAAAAAGATAAACTTTTTCATAACAAAAAATTTTTTAAAATGGGGGGAAGGGTTGGTCTCTTCCCCCCATTATAGGTTATTAATTAAGGGTAAGTTTTGCTGAAGAAATCAACCGGTTGCTTTCAAACAATTGAACCAGGTAAATGCCCGGTTTCAGTGCCTTGCAATCGATAAAAGTAAGCCGGTTGGCTGAAGTCTTTTGGCGTATCAGTGTTCTTCCTTCGATATTGGTAATTCTGATTTCCTGCTTAGCCGAAATATATCCGGTTTCAACCAGGAAATAGTTGTGGGCAGGATTGGGAAAAACTTTCAGGGTCTTATCCCTGGGTTGATTAGATAAGAGGGAGGTTCCTATTTTTATTCGTTTCCCTGATTTCTGCATATTGGGCATCAGAATGGGTTCGTCATAAATAGTCCACGATTTATCAATAAGCAGATTCCGGGCAAAAGCAGCAGGCTGGCTACTAACGCTTACTGAAATTTCAACGAGTAGGTTTAGCAATACAGAGTCAGATTTTGAGAGTTTAAATGGATTGACAAACAAACTGTCTAGAGCTGAAATCAGTACCCGGAGGCCGTTTATATCATCTGTTTGCAAGGTATTAATAGCCATATTAGCATTTAAAGCATCAAGGGTAGCTAAGGCTTGCACAAAAGCTCCTTCTGTGGCCTGGAGGATGGCACGCTGCCTTTGGGATTCATAAGTGTTTACATCATTGAGAAACTCAATGATCGAATCATTGTCAATACCCCCAATACTATCCGTTAAATAGTATCTTACAATGTTATTGAAATGTTGGTCTTTCTTCTGCAACCAGAGAGCCAATTCAGACTCCATAATTTCTTTGGCACTCACAAGGGTATCGCCAGAAAGAATTTCATTCCACATCGCCTCGGGTAATGGTTCAATCCTGTTTTCCAAAGCATTAAGTAATTCGTCAGACTTAGCCGACTGCGAATTAGCCACCATAATGTCCCTGATCATGGGATTGTTGATAACCTCTTCTTTTTCTATGGCCTGTTTGATAACACTATCACTCAAATAGGGCGATAAAGCTATTAAATCCTGATAAAGGTCAACAGCCTGTTCAGGAAAGCTACTCTGCACATTGGCAAGCAATGCCTCGGTATTTCCTCCGTCTACCAATAGGTTGAGGCTGTCTTCGATCAGCGAAGCCGTTTCTGCAGCGATTTCCATTTCGTATTTATCTTCTGGTAGCCCGCTTCCATCCAAGGTCGAAGGACAAGAAATCTCTTTGTTATAACTTGTTCCTGGAGCCTGAATTGGCGTTACATTTAGTCGAGGATAAGGTATTAGCTTAACTTCGGGGTAAGGAGAAGAAGCATGATGAAAATAATTTACAGGATGGGCCTGGTTAGCGAAATTATAGACAGCCGCGCCGGTTACGGTAAAGGAATTGCCGGCAGGGGCAGTGTTACTACCTTGGTTGTAAGCAATTCCCGAGTTGGGATTGAGGCTACCTGAGACGGTTACAAGGATATCGTAGCTGTTATTGGTAAAATCATTGCACTTATAGCATAAACCGGTAGTTGTAGAACCTTTGTTTTCGTCTTGAGCCATGGTGGCAATCCACAAATTTTTAAACAGGTTGTTATATACCAGATTATTGTCGGGGCCGGATTTATTAATGATCAGGCCAAGTCCTTTTTGTGTGGTATTTTCGGAGTTAAAAGTGTTTGCTTCAATGTGGTAGCCAGTACATTGGTCAAGATAAAAACCATAGGTTTTAGGAGTGGATGTTTCACGTTCAGGAAAAGGTTTGATGTAATTTCGGGTCAATGTGGCATAATTTAAGGCACCTAAATAGAGACCCCGATAATTTAATTTGAAATCTGCACGGTCAATTGAAACAACTCTGGCAGGCCCGGTTGAAAGAGCATAGACACCTCTATATAGGTTATTAAATGTCGAATGTTTGTAACTGTTTTCTGGGCATGGGCAAATATTTTGAAGACAAGTTGGCCCAATCAATATATCAGAGTTTATTGCATAAATTCCGCTCCCCAGGTTTTCTGGTTGAGTAATATTTCCCCGACCAGTTGCATTCTCAAAAATACAACCATTGAACTTAACATTAGTGATTCCTGTAAGTTTTACAAAATAGTCTGGTAAAGAATTGTATGAATAGCTTGCTGTGGTTTGGAATGTACAATTGGTAAAACTGCTCAGGCTACTTTGGCTGTAAGGTTGAATTTGAATAGCCGTTTTATTATTGATAAAATTTGCATTAATGGCAATAATAATACCCCCACTGTAATTTTCCATTGGTATGCTATTTTCATCATCAGGGATTCGGGTAGTGTTTATCCCACAGATGGCATTTTCAATAGTACCACCATTAATAATACGAATTACTCCTTGATTAGATAGGGGTATTTGTGGTAAGCTGCTATTGCCCCAAACTTCTATGCCTCTCCAGTACCTGCCCCTATCAAGATTGGTTATTTTCCCTCCATCAATGCAAAGTTCTCCCCCTCTTTTTACAATAATTCGGCACCGATCCGAGACTTTAAGGGTCCCCTTCACAGTTAATTTTGCACCACTTTCAATTTCAAGTCCGCATATAATAGCATCATCGTTCAACCAGGTCTCGTTACCAGTGATAACAATAGGTGCGCAGTTTACTGCTTTTTGAAGAGCCTTGAATATGTTTAATCTTCCCGTACCAACCATTCCGGGATAATTTGCTGCATCTACAATGGGATCAGTGGTAGATTTCAGGAAGTACTCGATTTCTCCGGGAGTAAAGTTCTTGTCGATTGATTTAATTAAAGAGACTGCCCCGGCTACGATAGGCGATGAAAACGATGTTCCTGAGTATGCATGCCAAAAGGGCCATGTTGTGTTACTGCAATGTGTTTGTGCCGCTCCCATGAGTTCATAACCCGGGGCACAAAGGTCCACTTCAGGAAAATGGCTGTGTGTTTCTTCTTTCAAGTGGTTTGGTGAAGAGTTGAAATAGTAATGTTTGTCGTCAATGCCTGTACTACTTACAATGATGACCCTGTCGTCGTAGGAAGGATGAAATGGGTAAAAAGGTAGATAACCTCCGGAACTATTAGAATTATTATGCCCGCCCAGTCCATTTCCCGCAGGCACTACGATAACTGTACCATTGTCTAGTATTTCTCTGACTATAAGTTCTTCTCCTGATTCTGGGTGGGGTATTGTGTCTATTCCTCCATTTGCACAGGAAACAAGCACATCAGCGCCCATAACGGTAGATGCATGTAAAGCTTTATTTAAAAAGTCAACTCTTTCCATCGGTGAAAAGTATGCAATAATCTTAGTTTTAAAGCCTACCGATGCATATATTCCATTGGGAGTTTGTCCTGTTTCTGCGGTTTCTCCTGATGCGAAGCCCGCAACAGTTGTACCGTGACCATCTAAATATTCGCAGTGAAATGGGTCTAAGCTAACAGGATCATAGGGGTAAAGGATTTCTGTTATCAGGTCAGGATGTTGATTGTCGATTCCTATGTCGATTACTGCAATTTTTACATCAGGATTTCCCCGGGTAATATCCCAGGCATGATCGGCTTCAATTTTTTTGAGATGCCATAGCCAATCATTAGCATGAGCTACCCACATCCAGTCAGTAGGGTCATAAACCATGACTGTATCACTGCGGCTGGGTTTTAAGAGGTTGTAGAATTTATTGCCAAATTGTGAATTTAACTCCCTGAATAATGTGTCAATGTTGAAAGGCTGATGTGCAACTAATTCGTGTATTTGATGGAGTTCGCGGGTCCGGGCAAAGGGATATGCCTTTTTAAAGGTATGGATTCCATGTTTTGTAAGCCACGAGCTTAATTCCTGATTTGCAGAGTGCTTGCTGTCGGCCAGTTCATACATCGTTGTGTCTTTCACCCATAGCCAACAAATGGTATCAACACTGTTCTGTGCATTTAATGATGTTATCCCGAAGGCCGTCATAATATATATATATATATATA
>DDBO01000039.1 GCA_002332755.1 Bacteroidales bacterium UBA2030
GAACTCGGAACTTGGAACTTGGAACATTCATTCAATCCCCGAGTAATACTTCATAAACTGCATTCGTTCGTAGGCGGCAGGATTTTCAGCCCTATGATAAGACAGCTTTCCAATAATATCATTAATACTCTTATATCCTTTTTCATCCAACCAGGTATTGATCTCATTGTTGATGCTGGCCACGCGGCTGATACCATATTTATAGAGCACGCTGGCAACTTGAACAGCTTTGGCACCGGCCAGTAATAATTTTAGCACACTCTCACCATTGTAAACCCCCGTAGAACCGGCAATATCGCAATGCAGTTTATCGCTTAACATGGCAATCCAGCGCAAAGGCATATGCAATTCAGCAGGGTCGCTGAAAACAAATGCGGGTGCCACATCAAGTTCGTCCAGGTCAATGTCGGGGCTGTAGAAACGATTAAACAATACCATCCCTTTAATTCCTGTCCATGAGAGCTGGGTAAATGTTTTAGCTAGGCCGGAGAAGTACCAGCTTAGCTTCACTGCAACAGGTACATTTACTTTTTTAAGAACATCATTTACAATTTCAAAGTATTTCTTTTCATTTTCCTCGCCTGAACGGAAGGGATCGGAGGGAAGGATAAAAATATTGAGTTCTATGGCATCGGCTCCGGCTTCTTGCAATTGGGTGGCAAAATCCGTCCATGAACCCGAGCTAAAACAGTTAATGCTTGCAATAATTGGAACAGAAACCCTGTTTTTCGCTTCGCGGATGAGGTTAAGGTATTTATCAACTGCGTTTATTTCGGTGTAAGTTTTGATATAATCGTAGGCTTCAGGATATGCGGGAGATTCCTGGTGGTTAAGCACTGAATGCGCCTCATGCCTAATCTGTTCTTCAAAAAGAGACTTTAGTACAATGGCACCAATGCCTTGCCTGTCAAGCTCCTCAATATTTTTTAAGCTATTGGTTAATCCTGAACTGCCGGCAATCAGCGGGCTCCTGAGTTTTAGCCCCATGTATGAAGATGTAAGGTCGGCCATAACTTGTATTTTTTGTATTATTACTTCGCAAAGCTAAGAGAAAAGGAAGAATGGCCCAAGAATTAAAAAAATTTTTAATCCACAGTCATGTGATAAAAAAGAAGGCTGCCCTATATCAGAGCAGCCTTTGGCAAATGTTCGCCATGAAGTCTAACCCAATCGTAAAAAACGCTATTTTTTGATTCTCATATGGTAGAATGAACGATAGACGAAGAAAAGGCCAATAATGAGGAAAACAATACCGATATAAGGGCTGTAATTTGTGGTTCCGGTTTCTCTTGCGTTAACGGTCATGTGAATGGAAATTTCGGCTGCCAGTAGGCCGAAGAGTGTCGAGAATTTAATAATGGGATTCAAGGCCACGCTGGAAGTATCTTTGTAAGGGTCGCCCACAGTATCGCCAATCACAGTAGCAGCATGCAAGTCAGTGCCTTTTTGTTTGAGATCCACTTCAACCACTTTCTTTGCATTATCCCAGGCACCTCCTGCATTGGCCATGTAGATAGCCTGGAATAATCCGAATACGGCAATGGATATCAGGTAGGAGACAAAGAAATTGGGATCGAAGAAGGAGAAGGCAAGGGTAAGAGAAAAGACCACACCGAAGATGTTCCACATACCATATTGGGCATAACGGGTGCAAATGCGTACAACCTCCTTACTGTCTTCCACACTTGCTTCATCTTTATCAAGCCGAATGTTTTTCTTAATGTATTCAACAGCTCTATAGGCCCCGGTGGTAACAGCCTGCATGGAAGCACCCGAGAACCAATAAATTACGGCACCGCCGGAGATAAAACCTAAAACTACCATTGGATCGGTTAGTTGTAGTGCAAGCAGCCCGAATTTCTTAAGAATCAGAATAATGGCAAATATCATAGTTGTAGCACCAATTACGGCTGTTCCGATAAGTACGGGCTTGGCCGTGGCTTTAAATGTATTGCCTGCTGAGTCGTTACTTTCCAGGTAGTGCTTTCCTCCTGTAAAATCCGGATTGAAGCCATAATCGCGTTGAATTTCTTCAGAGATGCCTTTCCGGCTCTCTATTCTCGAAAGTTCAAATACGCTTTGCGCGTTGTCGGTGACAGGTCCATAACTGTCTACAGCAATGGTAACCGGGCCCATACCCAGAAAACCAAATGCCACCAGTCCGAATGCAAAGATGGCAGGGTATTCGCCAAAAATGGGGGCCTCAAAGGTTTTCGTTACTGAAAAGGCAAGCAACATTAAGGCAGCCATTACCATTCCTTTCCAAAATGCGCTAAAGTTGCCAGCTACCATACCCGAAAGAATGGTAAGAGAGGCTCCGCCTTCGCGACTAGCGTTTACTATCTCGTTTACATGCCTCGATCGGCTGCTTGTAAACACCTTTGTAAATTCGGGGATGATGGCTGCAGCCAACGTTCCGCAACTAATGATAGTTGAAAGTTGCCACCAGAGATTGTGCAGAGGTTGTCCCTCGGCTGTGGTTAAATCTTTTAGTAAAAAATAACTGATGGTATAAGTGACTAGGATGGAAACAAGAGAGGTTATCCAGATAAGGCGGGTAAGAGGTTCTTCAAAGTTAAATTTCAGGCTTTTGCCATACATTTTGGAACTAATAGAGTGGTTAATGCTATAGCTAAACACCGAGGTAAATACCATGAGAATACGCATCATGAAAATCCAGACGATGAGCATGGATTGGAAAGGAAGCTCGGTGACAGCCAGCACAATGAAGGAAATGAGGGCTACCCCTGTGACACCATAGGTTTCGAAACCATCAGCCGTAGGGCCAATGCTATCTCCGGCATTATCACCAGTACAGTCGGCAATAACGCCCGGATTGCGCGGGTCGTCTTCTGGCAGACTAAAGAAGACTTTCATCAAATCGGCGCCTATATCTGCAATTTTAGTGAAAATGCCCCCTGCTATGCGCAAGGCTGAAGCACCCAAAGATTCACCAATGGCAAATCCTACAAAACAAGCTCCTGCACTTTCGCCTGGAACTACAAGCAATATGATGAGCATCATGATAAGTTCAACACTTATAAGCAGGAGCCCTACACTCATACCTGCCTGAAGAGGAATGGATACCACATCCCAAGGGCGGCCTCGCAGTGAAGCAAACGATGTGCGACTATTGGCCAGGGTATTTATTCGAATACCAAACCACGCTACTCCATAAGAACCTGCTATTCCTAACACCGTCCACATGAGCACAAGCAAAACTTTATCCACACTCATGTGCGATAGGAAAAAGAAATAGTAAAATATGATGACAGCGATGATACCTAATAAGATAGCTAAAAATCTACCCTGCTGTATGAGATAGGTTTTACAGGTTGCATAAATGGTCTCTGAAACCTCGAGCATGCTGTAATGAACAGGCAGTTTTCTAATCCGCAAATATTGCACTATCCCGAAAAGTAGGCCTAAAAGGATAATTATAGACGAATACCAAAGTAATTGGCTACCGGAAAACACATTGGCAAAAAACTGATTTTTCAATTCAGGAATTTTCAAATCCGCTTCGCTTGCGAAGCTAATGAGAGGCAAAAGCGCCGCTGCAGTAAACAACCCTATTTTTTTCATAGATGAAAAGTTGAATATTTTCATGCTGCAAACCTATAAAGATTTATTCACTTCGCAAACGTTTGCGGTGTATTTTTTTTAAAATCATATTTCGTAGATTGATAATCAATAAAATTTATTACAGTTGTGGTAAAAGTTTAGCCAGATTTGATTAGTTTTGCTTTCTTTGTAGAAAAAGGTAAATCTTGCCCCTTTTGAAGGCTGATGCCTGAAAATGATTTATTTATAAATCCTTGAACAGGAGAAATGGATAAGATTAGGATGGAAATTGTGGGGATGTCGTACAGCCAATTGCAAAACGGGGCGTATGCGCTCATCCTCGGTGAAGTTGATGGGAAGAGACGGTTACCCATTGTTATTGGTAGTTTTGAAGCACAAGCCATTGCCATTGCGCTGGAAAAAATGAAACCTGCCCGTCCGCTCACCCACGATCTTTTTAAATCTTTTGCTGAAACTTTTGGAGTAACACTTCTCGAAGTGGTCATCAATAAATTTATTGAAGGGGTATTTCATGCTGTTTTGGTTTGCGACGATGGTCATAATGTGGTAGAAATTGATTCGCGCACCTCCGATGCAGTTGCTCTGGCCTTGAGGTTCAATTGTCCCATATATACTACTGAAGCAATTTTAAAGGCTGCCGGAGTTGAGATGGATGCAGAGGCACTCGAAGAAGAGGATGAAGATAATCCTCAGAATGAAAATAATCCGTGGGCATCGTATACCGATGAAGAGCTTGAAGAAATGATGAAGAAGGCAATTGAAGACGAAGAATATGAAAAAGCCTCGCAAATCAGGGATGAACTCAAACGTCGTAAATAAATTAACTAACCTATTCTAAAGCAATTTTTTAATAATGAAAATTAGCAGAAACTTTTTATCAGTTGCTTTGCTGGTTCTTTTATTACTGGTGATGTTTGTTCCCTCGGTCTTAGCCGATACGGTGGTAAAGGCAAGTGCTGATTCACTGGCTGTTCAATCTGCTGCCTCGGCCCAGCAAACCTTGCCCGAATTAGGAGGATTCAATTTTAACTCTCTCTTGAGGGGGATTGTGGGTATGGCTGTTTTAGTAGTTTTGACCTGGTTGCTGAGCAATAACCGTAAGGCTGTCAATTGGAAGGTGGTAGCTACCGGGCTGGCTATTCAGGTTACTCTGGCCGTTGGCGTACTTTATATCCCCCCCGTACGCGTACTTTTTGAAGTCGGGGGTAAGGTATTTGTGGAAATACTCAACTTTACCAAGGCGGGAAGTGAGTTCATATTAGGTGGATTGCTCGACAGTACAAAATTTGGATTCATTTTCGCTTTTCAGGTTCTCCCTACCATTATTTTCTTTTCCGCTTTGATGAGCCTTCTGTTTTACCTGGGAATTATTCAGATAGTGGTGAAAGGATTTGCCTGGGTATTGGCACGAACCCTGAAAATCAGCGGGCCTGAAAGCTTATGTGCAGCCGGCAATATTTTTCTGGGGCAAACCGAAGCTCCTCTGATGATTAAGCCATATCTCCCCAGCATGACCCGTTCCGAAATATTTCTGGTGATGACTGCAGGAATGGCTACCATGGCTGGAGGTGTATTAGCCGCTTATATTAGTTTTTTGGGAGGTACCGACCCTGTTCAGCGACTGATTTTTGCAAAACACCTGCTTGCAGCTTCTGTCATGGCAGCTCCCGGGGCAGTTGTCATATCCAAAATCCTTGTTCCCCAAACTGAAACCGTTGACCGTACGGTAAGCGTTCCCAGAGATAAATTGGGTTCTAATGTGCTCGACGCTATTTCAAATGGAACCTCTGAAGGTCTTAAATTGGCTGCCAACGTGGCGGCTATGCTTGTTGTATTTGTTGCCTTCATTGCCATGTTCAATTATATCCTAAGCGATTTAGTGGGTAATTATACCGGTCTCAACGCCAAAATTGTGGCTATGACAGCAGGAAAATACAACGGGCTCACACTTCAATTTCTCCTGGGATATTTGTTTGCTCCTTTAATGTGGCTCATTGGTGTTAATTTTCAGGATATCACGTTGGTGGGCAGCTTGTTGGGTCAAAAATTAATATTAACTGAATTTGTGGGCTATATAAGCCTGGCCGATTATAAGGTTGCGGGTTTGTTTAGTGATCCCAAGAGCATCATTATTTCTACTTATATTCTGTGTGGCTTTGCCAATTTTGCCAGCATTGGTATTCAAATTGGCGGTATTGGCTCGCTCGCGCCAAACCAGCGCAGCCAGCTGGCTGCTTTTGGATTTAGGGCACTTATCGGAGGCACAATTGCCGCACTCATGTCGGCTACCATCGTGGGTATGATAACCGGCTAAGTTATGTTGGGCAGGAGATTTCTTACATCCACGGTTCTTTTATTTTCCCTTCTGGTTTCCTGCCAGCATCCTGAATACACTAAAATTTCTCCCATGGGCGATGACCATTTTCTACGCATGGTCGTCGAAACACCTGCCGGAGATTCTTTATGGTACCAATATGATTTTTCTCTCAAAAAGTTTGTCTCCCGTATGCCCCTCCCTTCAAAGTTGCCTCAAAACTGGAACCTGGGGTTTATTCCGTCAGGAATTAATCATACCCATGATTACCGTTTGGCTGAAATACTGCTGATTGGCCCCCAAAAACCTCAGGGCACGCTTCTGAAAGTAATTCCTATTTCTCTTTTATATTTGAATACCAACAGGGAAAGGGCATTAGTGGTAGCTGTGCCAGCTGACCCTGCCGATCGTCCTGATGGAGTGGAGAATGCCGAGGTTTTTGCTCTTGAAAATCCCAATATTTTCCGGACTATTGAAGAAAAAATCGCCCTTTCGTTGTTTAAAGTTAACCCTGAAAATCTTTTCTGGGCCGATCAAACAGAAGCCTGGCATTTCATTAGTTCTAAAATTAAAAATTAATAATACAAAAAGATAAATCGTCATGCGGCAATATCTCGATTTGTTGAGGCATGTGCTTGAAAACGGTACACCCAAAAACGACCGTACGGGTACCGGCACACTCAGCGTTTTTGGCTATCAAATGCGATTCAATCTTGAAGAGGGATTCCCTTTGCTGACCACCAAGAAGTTACATATTCGCAGCATTATATATGAATTATTATGGTTTTTGAGAGGAGAAACCAATATTAAATATCTGAATGACAATAAGGTAACCATTTGGGACGAATGGGCCGATGAGAACGGCGACTTAGGACCTATTTACGGTTATCAATGGCGATCGTGGACTGCTCCCGACGGCCGTATTATTGACCAGATAAACCAGGTAGTGGAGTCTATCAGGAATAATCCTGACTCCCGCAGACATATCGTAAGTGCCTGGAATGTAGGAGAACTCGATAAAATGGCCTTACCTCCCTGTCATATCCTTTTCCAGTTTTATGTCGCTAATGGAAAACTCAGTTGCCAGCTATATCAGCGCAGTGCCGACATCTTTTTGGGTGTTCCTTTTAATATTGCCTCTTATTCTATGCTTTTAATGATGATGGCTCAGGTGACGGGTCTTCGCCCGGGCGAATTCATTCATACGCTGGGCGATGCTCATATTTATAATAATCACCTCGAACAAGTGAAGCTTCAACTGACGCGTGAACCCTACCCGCTCCCTGCCTTGCGACTGAATCCGAATGTAAAATCAATCTTTGATTTCAAATTCGAAGATTTTGAAATTGTCAATTATCAGGCTCATCCCCATATCAAAGGAGAAATATCAGTTTAAATCCTCATGAACCCTAAAATTAGTATTATCGTCGCTATTGCAAATGAGAATGCCATAGGCTACCAAAACCGATTGCTTTGCCATATTCCCGGTGATTTAAAGCGGTTTAGAGATCTTACCTTGTGGCATCCGGTGATTATGGGCCGAAAAACCTGGGAGTCGTTACCCAAAAAGCCTTTACCGGGGCGCACCAACATTGTAATGACAACTCAGAAAGATTATCAGGCCCCCGGTGCTCATGTGGTTCACAGTAAGGAAGAAGCTTTGGCATTATGCCCAACCGACACCGAAACTTTTGTAATAGGAGGAGCGGAAATTTACAGGATTTTTCTCCCTTCTGCTACAAAGCTTTATATTACAAGGATTTACGAAAATTTCCCCTCCGATACTTTTTTCCCTGAATTGCGTTATGATGAATGGGAGCTCGTCGCCGAAGAAAGTCACCCCGAAGACGAAACTAATCCCATACCATTTGCGTATTTAGTTTATACTCGTAAATCGTAGTATCTAATGGTTAATAGATTTATTTTCAAATTCCACTCTGCAGTAGCTTTAAAAATAAGTTTGGTTCTTATTTCGCTCGGATTGTTTTTGCTATTGAATTCCTGTGGTAAAAACGAGGAATTTCGATTTGATACCAGTTATAATAAAGCCACCTCCCTCGATTTTTTAATGGCTGAATATAATTATCGCAGCATTTTCCTTTTATTGTACAAATTGTCGACGGATACAGCCACGCTTAACAATGGGTCTGGATTTATTGATTCGGCCTATGTTACAGGAAAGGGCAATAATTGGATTTTTACTTTTGATGAGAATAAAAAAGTGCCGGATGGTTCTACTCGCTCAGGGCAAATTGTCGTTGAATGGACTGCTCCTCTGGTTGACTCAGGTGCGGTTGCAAACGTTAGCTTTAAAAATTACACAGTAAATCAGAAAGATATTACAGGGAGTTTGATAATCAGGCAACTGGCATATCCAGCTCTCAAATACAAGGTTGAAATTGACTCAGGTGTCATTACAAAAAATAGCCCCGAGCAATCGGTGGTTAGATACACTGGTTCGTATTTCCTTCGCAGGTACGCTGGTGCTGCAACAACCTACAACTGGGGGGATGATATTTTCAGGATATACAGCCAGGCCCAGGGAAGAGGTTCGGAATATGATAGATTCAGTTTTTCGACAGTCGATTCGCTTCAATGGCGATTTAGTTGCCGCTATCTATCGGGTGGTTTGGGACTCCTGGAAATGCCGGATTTTGAGATTAATCAGGTAGAGATGGAATATCCTCAGTTAAACGAATGTTCAGGGGTATTGAAAGTCACCTATAAAATAAAGCCCGCTAATGGTGCAATACGTAAAGTGTCCAGCCAAAATCTGACTATTTATTTTTAATAAGGTCTGTCTGATTATTATTTCCGGGATGGACGCACTCGTTTCTTTTTTGTTTTACCCTAGTGTGCTTTTTGTTTCCACTTTGCTGTAAAAACTTATAGTTCAAATATCATGCGCAAACTTTTAGCTTTTGTTTTGTTTTTTTCGCTGCTTTCGTGTGGGAATAGATCTACTGTTCAGCAAGACAATCCGCCCGCATTTTCATTGAAAGATGTTCAGTATCGCTCTTTCCTTTATTTCCGTGAAACAGCTGATTCCACAACCACGCTAATTCCTGACCGTTGGCCTACCCCTTCTTTTTCGAGCATAGCAGCTCAGGGATTTGGCTATGCTGCCTGGATAGTTGGCATTGAAAATGGATGGGTAACCAGGAAGCAAGCGGCTGAATGGATATTGAAATCTTTAAGGTATTTACGTGATTTGCCCCAAGGCCCACAACCTGAAGGTATGGCTGGTTATAAAGGCTTTTTTTATCATTTTCTGGATATGAAAACCGGCCGGCGTTTTCAGCAGGTCGAACTATCATCCATCGATACCGGATTGCTTATGGCAGGCATTCTCACCTGTATGACCTATTTTGATGGTGATAATCCTACCGAAGCCGAAATAAGGAAACTTGCTGAAGAATTGTACCGAAGGGTGGAATGGGATTGGATGTATGACAAGGAAAAGCAGGCATTGAGTATGGGCTGGCACCCCGAAAAAGGTTTTATCCCCTCGTGGTGGAATGGATATAACGAAGCAATGGTTCTCAATATCATGGCAATGGCTTCTCCCACGCATCCCATACCAGCTGAAGCCTGGAAGGGTTGGACTAAAACCTATCTCTGGGATAATTTCATGAGTTTTGCTCATGTGAATTTCGGCCCACTTTTCGGTCACCAATATTCCCACATGTTTATCGATTTCAGGGGAATACAAGATGAATACATGCGTAGGAAAGGGATTGATTATTTTGAGAATTCTCGTCGGGCTACCCTCTCTAATCGGGCTTACTGCCTAAGTGTGAGAGATAAATTTCCGCATTACAACGATTCGGTATGGGGTTTAACGGCTTGTGATCGTCCCAAGGATACAGTGGTAATGAAGAATGGAAAAGAATTACACTTTATGGGGTATTCTGCACGGGGTGTCTCAGCCAGTTATCTTGTGGATGACGGGACCATTGCTCCTACGGCCGCTGGTGGCTCTATCCCTTTTGCTCCTGACGAATGTATTGGTGCTCTGAAAGGAATGTACCGTACTTATGGCAGTCAGCTATATGGCAAATATGGCTTTAAGGATGCATTTAATCCCCTGTTTACTTATGGAAAATGTAGCGAATCTGGCTGGTTTGATGTCGATTATTTGGGTATTGACCAGGGTCCCTTCGTATTACAAATTCAAAACTTTGAAAATGGCTTAATTTGGGATATTCTAAAGAAGAACCGCTATATTGTTGAGGGTTTGCGAAAGGCCGGATTTACCGGAGGTTGGCTCGAACAGACTAAACTGTAAAATCGAAACTGTCTTTGCGGGTTACTTCGTAAACGTCCTGGCTAAACATGTAATAACGGGCGGGCTTGTGCGGAACGTTCGTCTGCTTTTCGTTGATGGGTACCACACAGCTGATTTGGGCGATCTTTTTGCGGAAGTTGCGTTTATCGAAGTTGGTTCCAAGAATTACTTCATAAAGTTTCTGTAACTGAGTGAGGGTGAATTTTTTGGGGAGCAGCTCGAAGGCAACCGGATTACGCTTGATTTCGTTCCGAAGAATTTCAACAGCCTTCTCGATGATACGATTATGGTCGAAAGCCAGAACAGGAACACTTTTTACCGGTATCCAGCGGGCGTTGGGGGTAGGAATGTAATCCTGCGATTTTATTTGATCGAGGTTTAAAAGTGCAAAGTAAGCAATAGTGATAACCCTCTCTTCGGGATGGTCGATGCTGCGCAACCATTCCAGGTCGCGAGGCTCTCGTTTGAGCCGGTTTACTTCGCCGAAAGCCTGCATTTGTTTTAGATAAACATTGCGCAGCCCGGTCAAATCTTGCAAAATACGATGGGCTGATGCATCGATGTCTTCGTCCCAGCGTACCAAATCGCCCGGAAGTTTAAAATCAAGATATTCTGTACCCTGATAGACCATCTTTCTTTCGATGAGCAATACGTTCAGATCATCCAGGTCGTATCCTAATACTACGCAGTCAATTGATACATGCGGAATTACATTCGGATCCATAGAGGCCCTGCTTTGTGAATGGTTATTTTCTTTAAAACTCGATATAGCAAAGTTATGAAATTTTTTGGCATATTGTAATCCTAACATCTAATTGTTGAATTAACAATGATCTGGCATAGTGTTATTCTTAGCTCTAATAAATTTGTGTTTAAAATATTGTTTATCAACATCCTTTTGCGAAATGTAAAAAAATTTCTGATTAAGTGTAAAAATAGAAATAAGTATTATATCTTTGTAGAGTGTTTAAAAAACACTTTGTATCCGGCTTGCAACCTTCTATTTGTTCCATTAGAATATTTACCTGAATTTTTGTAGAGAAAGGTAATGGTTCTTTAGTTTATTAAGCTTAAATTTAAACCTTCAAAACGCGCAATTAACCTTTGAATGTTAAACCTTAAACCCAAATCTGTATGAGAAAAGTGACACTCACTCTCATGATGCTTCTTTTATTGGCATTTACGGGAATGGCCCAGCAGGTTATTAACGTGAAAGGCCAGGTAAAAGATAAGCGTGATGGATCGACCCTTCCCGGGGTTACTGTTATGGTAGTAGGTAAGCAGACCGGTACCGTAACCGATATCAGCGGGAATTACTCCATTAGCGTGGAGGGCAATGCTGTCCTTCGTTTCAGCTTTGTAGGTATGAAAACGCAGGAAATTCCTGTAAACAACCGTGCTCGTATCGATGTAGAGCTCGAACCAGCTGTATCCCAATTGTCCGAAGTTGTGGTGGTAGGTTATGGTTCTACTAAAAAAATGGACCTCACAGGTTCGGTAACCACTGTAAAATCTGATAAGCTGGGATATCAGCCGGCAGCAAATATTGGTTCGGTGCTGCAAGGTAAAGTAGCCGGCGTTCAGGTTACCAACAGCGGTGCACCGGGTGCAGCTCCCACCATTCGTATCCGTGGTTTGGGAACTGTCAACTCTTCAGCCGACCCTCTGTTTGTAGTGGACGGAGTTGTAACCAACGACATAAGCTTCCTAAGCCCAACCGACATCGAAACTACTACAGTGCTTAAAGATGCTTCAGCCTCTGCTATTTATGGCGTTAAGGCAGCCAATGGGGTTATTATCATTACTACCAAACGCAATACAGGCAATAAGCCTGCTATGACCTATAATGCCTATGCTGGTTTTCAAACAGCAGTTAATGAACTTCCGCTGGCCAATAATACCCAGTACATCGAACTGGTTAACGAGAAAAACAAGCTGCAAAAAGAGGCTGCCGGACAATCCTATACCCCGCTTGATCCTGCCAATTTTCCCAATTATACGAATTGGTATGATGAGGTGATGCGGAGCCAGGCTTTCGTTACCAACCACGACATTGGTTTTTCGGGCGGTACTGGCAAAAATCTGTATTTCTTTGGAGCAGGATATTTTAAGCAGGACGGTTTGCTGCATAACCAAACCTACGAAAGGCTTAACTTAAGATCTTCTATTGATATGGAAGTAAATAAGCACGTAAAGGTGGGTTATTCGGCAACACTTTCCGGCTTCTGTACCAACGATGCTCCATCGGTAT
>DDBO01000057.1 GCA_002332755.1 Bacteroidales bacterium UBA2030
TGAAGGTGAAGCTTAACGGCGGAAAGGATCAATTATTAATACTTGCCAATTATTTTGCTGATAAACAGTATATTACCGATACTTTAAAAAGAGATAAAAGCGGTTGGTATGTACTGGAGGCCGATTCGATATTGCCCGGAGGATTGTACATTGTAGCAGGTGAGAACAAGAATCGTTATTTTGAGTTTCTGATAAATAAAGAGCCCCGGATGGTTTTCGAAGCTGACGCTCAGGATCCGGTTAATACTCTTAAAATCAAAGGTTCGAAAGAGAATACTGCCTTTATCGAATATGTGAAGTATCTCTCGGCGCGGCAAAAAGAAATTGAACCCCTGCAAAAGGCTTATAAACGTACAGAGACAGCCTGGCCTGACTCAGCGTCGTTTTTCAAAAAGGAAATTGAGAGGATTAACAAGGAAGTGGTCGATTACATGAACACTTTTGAAGAAAAAAACCAGGGCACCTTTGCCGCCGCTTTTGTTAAGGCCTCCCGCGAACCCAATATTCCGGAAACACCCAAACTTCCCGATGGAAAGCCTGATTCTCTCTTCCCTTATCGCTATTATAAAGCCCATTACTTCGATAACCTGCCACTCGACGATGCTCGCGTGCTGCGTACACCATTTTATCACCAGAGGGTGAATAATTATTTTACGAAAATGGTTATTCAACATCCTGACAGCATTATAGCTGAGGTAAAGCGCTGGATGCCTGTAGCCAGACGCTCAAAAGATACCTACAGGTACATGGTGTGGTTTCTGACCAACCATACCGAGCGCAGCGAAATCATGGGGATGGATGCGGCATTTGTGTATATGGTCGAAAACTATTATGCCACAGGGGATATGGATTATTGGATAAATCAAACAGTGAAAGAAAATTTGGTTAAAAAGGCCAAAAAGCTCAAACCCATCCTTTTAGGAAAAACCGCCCCGGAACTTATTATGTTGGATACCCTGATGCGGCCGGTGTCACTTCATGCTGTTAAGGCTAAATACACTATTGTTCTTTTTTGGGATCCTACCTGTGGACATTGTAAAAAGGAAATACCCCACCTCGTAGATTTTATGCAGCGGAGGGGAAAGGAATTTGATATACAGGTATTTGCTGTATGTAGCGACACCAATATGCGGGAAATGAAAAAGTACATCAGGCAACTGAACATGAACTGGATCAATGTGAATGGGCCCAGGGCCTACACCCCTAATTATCACGACCTGTATGATATTTACAGTACACCCGTGCTTTACTTGCTGGATGAACGAAAAACAATTCTGGCCAAACGCTTAATGACCGATCAAATCGAAACTTTCATAGAGCGTCATAGCCGCAATGAAACCCACGGCGTGATACAAATGCAGGAAAATTGATATTTTTGCCTCTTAACCATAACAGCCTTTTCTATGATTGTTGAAAAGGCTGTTTTTTTTTTAATTCCATGAGACTCATCGGACAACGCATACGGATTGACAGAAATGAGCTTTCAGGCGCTTTTGGCGATATAGGAACCGACCTGCCTTTAATTATTGGAATGCTTGTAGCCTCCAATATGCAGGTGTCTTATGTATTTATCGCCTACGGTTTGATGCAAATTCTCACGGCGCTTGTGTATGGTATTCCCATGCCGGTTCAACCCCTGAAAGCCGTTGCCATGCTGGTGATTGTTCAGCATTTGCCGCCCGGTGTTATTTGGGGCGGAGGGCTTGCCATTGGAGTTATCATGCTGATTTTGACGGTTACGGGCATTGTGGATTGGATAGCAAAAGTTATTCCCAAGGTTATCATTCGGGGAATACAGTTTGGCCTGGGAATGCAATTTGCCTTGCTTGCTCTTAAGGAATATGTGGGCAGCACAGGAGGCTGGGGCTATGCTATGGCTGGTGTGGCCTTTGCTGTCAGCCTCGTATTCATGGGTAACCGGAGGTTCCCTCCTGCATTATTCATCATTCCGGCTGGAATTATTTTTTCTATCGTCTTTCATTGGAATGAATTTCTGAATGTAAGGGTTACACAGGTTGCCTTGCCTGATATAAGCTTCCCGCATTGGAATGAGATTATTACCGGTCTGGTTGTTTTGGCTTTGCCTCAGATTCCTCTGTCGCTGGGAAATTCGATAATAGCCACCCATCAATTGGCAAAGGATTATTTCCCCGAAAAGCAAGTACATATCCGAAAAATTAGCCTGACTTATTCTTTAATGAATTTGATTAATCCTTTTATTGGAGGAATACCGGTGTGCCATGGTTCAGGAGGTATGGCAGGTCATTATACATTTGGTGCTAGGACAGGAGGAAGTGTTTTTATTTATGGCCTGTTGTTTCTCGCTCTGGGTTTGTTTTTCAGCGGGAGTTTTCAGACAGTAATAAAGGTATTTCCCATGCCAATATTGGGAGTCATTTTGTTTTTAGAAGGTTTGGCGTTGATGGTATTGATAAAGGACATTATCGACTCGCGCCGCAACTTTATGATAGCCCTTATTACAGGTCTGATGGCTGCAGGATTACCCTACGGTTTCCTTGTTGGTATGACCGTTGGCACTGTAATCTATTATCTTTCGGAAGATAAGGTGAAGTATTCGATTCAATTAAAGATATTGGGCCGACGCGCTAAATGAGGTTTGGGATTTTTAGTGAGCAGGAGGTAAAATTCAAAAGCTGGAACCTTTCTTCATCATTCATCACAAAAAATGGGCTTTGCAATAAGTATCAAAGCCCACAGTGTTGACTTTTAACCATTGGTTTCGCTTGTCGGCAATACCAGAAAAGCTGTATCACGGCATCTACAAAGTCAGCGCCTTAATAAGAAAAGCAAACTCAAAAGCAGTTTCCTTTAAAGCATCATAGCGACCTGTGGCTCCGCCGTGCCCCGACTCCATATTGGTTTTCAATAAAATAATGTTGTCGCCATGGGTAGTGGCCCTTAACTTGGCAACCCATTTAGCTGGTTCGTGGAAAAGAACCTGAGAATCGTTTAGGCCAGCAGTAGCCAGAATGTGGGGGTAAACGGTATCCTTGATGTTATCGTAGGGAGAGTAAGATAAAATATACCGGTAAGCTTCTTCCTCGTGAGGATTTCCCCATTGCTCGTATTCCTGAGTAGTCAGGGGCAGGGTCTCATCGAGCATGGTATTGATGACGTCGACAAAGGGAACGGCAGCTACAACAGCCCCAAAAAGGTCGGGTCGCATGTTTACAGTGGCACCGACCAAAAGCCCACCGGCACTTCCTCCCATGATACTCAACCGACGGGGAGAAGTATATCCCAGATGGATAAGATGTTCAGCACAAGCGATGAAATCCGCAAAGGAATTTTTCTTTTTCATAAGTTTACCATCCTCATACCACTGTTCACCCATTTCGCTGCCGCCCCTCACCTGGCCAATGGCATATACAAAACCTCTGTCAACAAGAGAGAAAATGGAAGGACGAAACCATGCATCGGTGCTGTATCCATAGGCTCCATAACCATATAGCAAGGCGGGATTGTCTCCGTTTTTTTTCAGCCCTTTTTTGTAAAGTATGGCCATGGGAACGCGTGTGCCATCGGCGGAAGTTGCAAATTCACGCTCTACCACATAATCCTCCGGATTAAAACCCGATGGAATCTCCTGTTGCTTCAGAACACGGGTGCTGAAGTCCTGCAGATTGATTTCGTACACAGTAGTGGGACGATTGAGTGAAGCGTAGGAATACCGAAATACATTTTGATTATATTCCGGATTTTGATGGGGTGAGACTACATAAACAGGTTCTGGAAATTTGATTTCATGCCTGAGCTTGCCTTTGGGAGAGTAAATTTTGATTCCTGTGAGTCCTTGCGATCGGGTAAAAAGCACCAGGTGTTTTTCAAATACAGCCATGTCCTCGATTTTGGTATCTGCATCGTGGGGAATAATTTCCCTCCATGTAGCAGGGTCGGAAGGGATATTTTCGTCGCATAACAATATCCTTCCGTTTTTCAAAATTTCATCCTGGTAATAAATATAGAACCCTTTTTCACGGTTATGCTCTACCGAATAGCGGATACCCTTTCTGCGGGGTGTAAATAACTGAAATGCTTCTTCGGGTCGATTTGCTTTCAGTAGCCTTATTTCTGTGGTTGTGAAACTCGAGGAGTGTATGACCAGGTAATCTTCCGATGATGTCTTATCCACCGAAACATTATACATTTCATCTTTTTCTTCATAAACCGTTACATCCCTGCCGGGCATTTCGATATTGTGCCGAAGCACCTTGTATGGCCTGAGCGATTCGTTGCCAATTACATAAAAGAGGGTTTTGCTGTCGGCTGCCCAAACAAAAGACTGTACTTTTTCAATAGTATAAGGCAGGTCTTTACCGCTAAGCAAATCACGGATTTTGAGGTTGAATTCAGCGTATGAACCTGTAGTATTATAGGTATAAGCTGCATAGCGGTTATCGGGGCTAATGGCGTAATCTTCGAAAAGAAAAGCTGGTTGATTTTCAGCCATCAGGTTTACATCAAAAAGAACTTCCTCTGCACCACCGCTCATTTTTTGCCTGTAATAAACAGGATATTGCTTGCCTTTTTGGGTACGGCTGAAATAGGAGTAACCATTATAGGGCACGTGAACACTTTCATCGTCTTCTTTTATTCTGTTTTTAATTTCGTTGAATATTTGTTCCTGTAATTCCCTGGTATCAGCCATCACTGTGTCGCAATAGGCGTTTTCGGCTTTGAGGTATTCAATGACTTCAGGATTGTTTTTATCACGAAGCCAGAACCAAGGATCGATCCGTGTATTACCAAACTCTTCGAAATTAACGGGTCGCTCTGGAGCTGTAGGTGGTTCAGGATAAAGTTTATTGTTCATGGGTTGCATCTTGCTTGGGTGGTTACAAATAATCGTGAATAAAAATAAAAGAATAAGCAAATAAAGCCAGCTGTATTTCTTCATAAAACAATATTTAAAAAGTGAACTTTGTAACAAGGAGTAGGTTTAATTTTGGGGAATAATAAGCCGGAAAGTACTGCCCAAACCAGGTTTACTATTCACTTCTACTTTGCCTCCATGCCCTTCGGCTATTTTTTTGACTAAGGATAATCCCAATCCAGTGCTTTTTTCTCCCCCTGAGCTTTTAACCTTTCCTGGTCTGAACGGAATAAACAGATTAGGTATTTCGGTTTCAGGAATACCCTGTCCCTGGTCGACTACGCTGATAATGAGGTTGTCATTTTTTAACTCCATGATTACTTTCACTTTGGTGTTGGGATAAGAAAACTTGAAGGCATTCGAAATTAAATTGTTGACAGCCTGTTCAATACGTTGGGGGTCAATTTTTACCGTGGCATTCACAGGTTCGCATATCCCACTCAGAGCGATGTTTTTTCTTTGGCCGAAATATTCATTGTTTTTTATAATCGTATCTAATAGCTTTTTGAGCGAATAAGGTACAGGCTGGATAGCGATTTTGCCTGATTCCAGTGCCGTATAATTCAACAGGTCGTTGACGAGGTTATACATGTTTTGAACGTTTATGGTTCTTTAACTGCTAAAAAATTGGCAATGAAAACGCTATATACTTTTTGTCTTTAAACTAAGGAATGGCTAAGGAATCAGAACCCACTAAAACACTTTTCCCATTAGTTCCAACCATTTAAAGATGTCAGGGGCGGTAAGAACTTTGGCAAATTCAGCATTTTATTATCCATTTTGTAAGTATCTTGAAGAACTATCATTCTTTAAATCAATGAATAACCTACATAACGAAAAAAACTAATATGGATTGGCTCTTCAAAATCCTTGAAATGAAGTTGACGAACTTTCTTATCATTTGGGTTATTATCTCATGAAATTTCCTCTATTATCAATTATATATATATAAAGAAGCTAGAACAGCCCGTGCAGTTTGGCAGTAATTTTCTCAATGACTCCTGCCAGGTCTTCCGGGTTTTCGGCAAAATTGAGGTTATCAACGTCAACGATCAGTAATTTTCCTTCACGATAAGTATTTATCCAAGCCTCATACCTGTCGTTAAGGTTTTTCAGATAATCCAGTCGGATGCTTTCTTCGTAGGGCCGCCCGCGTTTTTGGATTTGTTTTACTAACGTAGGAACAGAAGCTCTGAGGTAAACCAGCAAGTCTGGAGGTTGGATGAAGGAAATCATGAGTTCGAAGAGGCTTCGGTAATTATTAAAATCGCGGGTATCCATCAGACCCATGTCGTGAAGGTTAGGTGCGAAAATGTAAGCGTCTTCGTATATAGTTCGGTCTTGAACAACAGTTTTACCGCTTTTACGGATTTCCACCACTTGCCTAAACCTGCTGTTGAGAAAGTAAACCTGAAGGTTGAACGACCACCGCTGCATATCTTCGTAGAAGCTGTGGAGATAGGGGTTTGTCTCAACATCTTCGTAATGAGGTTGCCAGCCGAAATGTTTGGCAAGAAGCTCGGTAAGCGTACTTTTTCCGGAACCAATATTACCTGCAATCGCTATGTGCATAAAGATTACTGTTTATTAATTTTCAATAAGTTCATTGTTTTGTATGAGTGACAGAATTTCTTCAACAAATTTCCTTTCGTTTGCCAGTCGGGGTACTTTGTTTTGTCCACCAAGCTTGTTTCTGTGTTTCATCCATTTATAGAAGGTGCCGCGAGTGACTATATGTAAAACAGGGGGTTCGAGTACCATGTTTTTATAGCGTTTGGCTTCATAATCAGAATTCACAGATTTTAGTGCATTGTCGAAAATCTCAGCGAAGTAGTCGATTGAGGTGGGAGGGGCAGAAAATTCCATGATCCACTCGTGGGCTCCCCTTCCGCTGTCTCCAAAATACCGTGGTGCACCTGTATATTCTTCGATGATGGCATTGCACTTGTCGCATGCAATAGAAAGTGCTTTTTCTACATTGTCGGCTATTACTTCTTCTCCGAAAGCATTGATAAAATGGCGGGTACGTCCGGTAATTCTGATTTTATAGGGGTTGCATGAAGTAAACATCACTGTGTCGCCAAGCAGGTAGCGCCATAGGCCTCCATTGGTTGTGATGACCATGGCATAGTTTTTTCCTGTTTCAACTTTCCACAATGGAATTGGCTTTAGCTTGCCCTCAACAAATTCCTCAAAGGGAATGAATTCATAAAAGATGCCATAATCGAGCATAAGCAACATTGATTCATCGCCGGGGTCGTCCTGAATGGCAAAGAATCCTTCGGATGCGTTATAAGTCTCCATGTAGTGCATTTGCGCTGAGGGAATCAGGTTTTCGAATTGTCGGCGATAGGGTTTAAAACTAACTCCCCCATGGAAAAAAACCTCCAGTCGGGGCCAAACCTCAATAATATGGCTTTTGCCAGATATTTCGAGGATTTTTCTCAACAATACCAATGTCCAGCTGGGGACTCCCGTAATACTCGTTATGTCTTCTTTCAGCGTCAGATGGGCCATGGTATCTATTTTGCTCTCCCATTCTTCCATCAGGGCTACCGAGAGTTGTGGGGTGCGTCGAAGCTCGGCCCACCACGGAAGATTGTGCATGAGTATAGCCGAAAGGTCACCCTCCATCAGCTCCGTATTGTTTACCTCGCGTAAGGTGCCTGAGCCGCCCATAGCCAGACTCATTCCATCAAAAATATGATTGTCAGGATAATTGTTGCAGTAAATGGCCAACATATCCTTGCCTGCCTTGTAGTGGCATTCTTCAAGGGCTTCAAAACTTACAGGAATGTACTTGCTTTTGTCGGCTGTAGTGCCCGAACTTTTTGCAAACCAGCGAATCTCGGTATTCCACAAAATATTTTGCTTGCCTAACCTGATTTCTTCAATAAAAGGTTTAAGTGTCTCGTAATCCTGAACAGGAACTTGTTGGGCGTAATCTTCGTAAGTACGTATAGCGTCGAATCCATGCCTTTTGCCCCATTCGGTTTGCCTTCCTGCATTCAAAAGCTTCACAAACAGATCGTTTTGCACTTCGTGAGGATACTTAATAAATAAATCGATCTGGTGTATCCGCTTTTTAATCAGCCACTCGATAAGAGAATTTATAAAAGGCATTTGTGGAATATTTCAAACCCCAAAATTAAAGAAAGGCTTTGTAAAATTACCGGATGGCCTCTTTCCAGAATAATGCATTTTTTTGGCAAATTTTTTTCAATTGATTAGCCTGGCATTTTTTCATTTCGTAATTTTGCGAAATAATGAAATCGAATTTATCGTATTCCAAAAATCTAATGTTATGAGAAAGGTTTTTTTATCGATTGTTTTACTCGTATCCATTGCTATTTCAAACCATGTGATGGCCGGGGGTGCCCCTTCCGTCAAATTAATGTATTTCCATGGCCTTCATCGTTGTGCTACTTGCATTGCCATCGAACGCGAAACAAAAGCTGCATTGCAGAATGAATTGAAGGACATGACGAAAGCAAAAAAGGTGTCAATGGAGGTATTTACCATCGAAGATGCAAAGAACGAAAACGTGGTTAAAAAGTACGATATTTGGGGAAGCACCTTGTTGATAGTGGATGAAAAAGGCAATAAGCTGGCTGATCTTACCGAGGATGGATTTAAACTGGCCAGAACCCAGCCCGAAAAATTTCGCAGTCTTTTGAAAGAAAAAGTTGAGACACTTTTGAAAAAATAATCACCTTATTTGAAAAATGGAGTAGGTAATAAAATGATAGATTCAGAGAAGCTTTCTAAATATGGAATTCTGATACAGGGGGTGCGAAATGTAACACCCTCAGAGGCAAGGGAGTTATGCAGCCTCGGTGCAATGATACTGGATGTGAGACCTCTGTATGAATCTGATTACAGGGCTTTTGATGTACCCGAGGTTTTATTGGCCCCTGCTTCTGAATATACCGAGTGGAAGGAAAACTTACCCAGGGAGCGCTGTTTGATAGTAGCCGATGCCTCTGGACTGAAAAGCCGGACCATTGCCCGTCGACTTATGGATGATGGATATACCCTGGTGGTCAATCTTTCGGGAGGTATTGTCGACTGGGAACGCAGCGGAGCACCCGTAATAGTCAACAAAGAAAGCAAGTTGACAGGTTCATGTCTCTGTCAGCTAAAACCCAGGTATAAAAAAGAGAAAGAGATATAAAAGGTATTGATTCAAATTATCCAAGTTCCCCGCTCAGGTCTCCGATGCGGGGATTTTTTTGTAAAAGCCCCCGCCGATTCAGTACCTTTGCACAAACCAACAAAATTAGCCGTGAGTTCATTTGCCCTTCAAAACATTTCTCCCGTTGATGGTCGTTATGCCGGCATTACATGGCCCCTGGCGGCTTTTTTTAGTGAAGAATCATTGATCAGGTACAGGGTGAGGGTAGAAGTTGAGTATTTTATTGCCCTTTGCCGTTTGCCGCTTCCACAGTTACAAAACATAGATAAAGCCAAACTTCGTGCGTTGCGTGAGGCAAGTCAGAACTTTGGCACCGCTCAGGCCTTGCGAGTCAAAGAAATTGAGCAAACTACCAACCACGACGTCAAAGCCGTTGAGTATTTTCTCAGGGAATTGTTTGATCATCTGGGATTGAGCGAATACAAAGAATTTATTCATTTTGGCTTAACCTCCCAGGATATTAATAATACTGCTCAGCCCATGGCCATCAGGGATGCTCTGGACAAGGTAATAAGACCAGCTCTGCGTGAATTGCTTGATGTTATCGAAGGAATGGCCCGCGAGTGGAAATCCCTGCCCATGTTGGCACATACTCATGGTCAGCCTGCCTCACCTACAACCCTCGGAAAAGAACTCTGGGTGTTTGCCGAACGGCTTCAAAAGCAACTTTCTAACCTGAATTTTCAATTGCTCTCAGCCAAATTTGGAGGGGCTACCGGCAACTTCAATGCGCATAAAGTGGCATATCCCGAAATCGATTGGACAACCTTTGCCAATACTTTCGTAAACGATGTGCTGGGCCTTGAACGCCAACAAACCACCACGCAGATTGAACATTACGACGATCTTGCTTCGCTTTTCGACAATATGGCCCGTATCAATACCCTCCTTCTTGACCTATGCCGCGACATGTGGCTCTATATTTCTATGGGGTATTTTCGCCAAAAAGTAAAGGAAGGGGAGGTGGGAAGCTCGGCTATGCCCCACAAAGTGAATCCGATTGACTTTGAAAACGCTGAGGGAAATCTGGGCTTGGCCAATGCCTTGTTTGATCACCTGGCACGTAAGCTTCCGATATCGCGACTTCAGCGCGACTTGACTGATTCCACCGTCATGCGTAATGTGGGAGTGCCTTTTGCCCATTCCTTAATTGCATACAAGTCTCTTTTGAAAGGGCTTGCCAAAGTATATCCCGACCCTGAGAAGCTTTCGGCAGACCTCGAAGCCAATTGGGCGGTGGTGGCCGAAGCTATTCAGACTATTCTGCGTCGTGAAGGTTACCCGCATCCTTATGAGGCATTAAAACAGCTAACACGCACGGGAAAGCCTGTGGATCGGCAGACCATTCACGAGTTTATCCTGGCACTCGGGGTCAGCGATGAGGTTAAGCAGGAATTGATGCAAATTACACCTCACAATTACACCGGTATTATTTCTTTTGAATGAAAGTTAGCGGGTTTACCATTGTAAGAAATGCCCTAAAGTTCGATTATCCGGTTGTTCAGGCAATACAATCGGTACTACCTCTCTGCGATGAATTCATCGTTAGTGTCGGGCAAAGCGAAGATGATACCCTCCGGCTTATACGTAGCATCGAGTCACCCAAAATCAGAATTGTTCAAAGTATTTGGGACGATTCGTTAAGAGAAGGGGGGAAGGTGCTGGCTGTGGAAACCAATAAAGCCATGGCTGCCATTTCTCCCGACTCCGACTGGGCTTTTTATATCCAGGCCGACGAAGTGCTTCACGAAAAATACCACAATGAGGTCTTGGAGGCTATGCACCAATGGCGCGAGGACCCGAGGGTAGAAGGCTTTTTGTTTGACTATCTCCATTTTTATGGTTCATATCATTACGTTGGCAGTTCGAGGCGATGGTACAGACGTGAGGTTAGAATCATCCGAAATGATCGTGCAATCACTTCCTTTCGCGATGCTCAAGGCTTTCGTAAAAACGACAGACCCCTTCGGGTCAAACATTCCGGAGGGGTGATGTATCATTATGGCTGGGTGAGGCCCCCTGAGATACAAAAAGAACGAAGCCGGCATTTTCATCGGTGGTGGCATCCTGATGAATGGATAGAAAAGTATTTTTCACAAAATGATTCTTCGGTTTATAACAACCCGGGAAGACTAATGCCTTTCAATGGCAGCCACCCGGCTGTCATGGAGGAGCGCGTCAGAAATATGAATTGGTCATTTATCTACGATCCCGTACACGCCGACCGTGGTAATTTGCGTGAACGTTTGCTCGATTCTATCGAACGCTGTACCGGATGGCGTTTATTTGAATACCGTAATTACCGATTGCTTTAGGGTTTTGAGCATTCTTCGTATTTTTGCCATGCAAAAACACTAAATAAATGGAGTTTAAAGATATTGTTGCTATTTCAGGGAAAAGTGGACTTTTCAGGATTGTAAGTAATACCCGCAGCGGGGTAATTGTTGAATCGTTGACCGACGGCAACCGTTTTCCCGCCTTTTTGCATGATCGCATTTCGAGTCTTGATGAGATTAGCGTTTTTACGCTTGGTGAAGATCGCCCCTTAAAGGAAGTTATTAAGGCTATTCGCCAGAAAACCAATGGCGGACCAGCTATCAGCACTAAATCGGATAACGCACAACTTAAGAAGTTTTTTGCGGAAGCTGTTCCCGATTACGACACAGAGCGGGTGTATGTTTCAGATATCAAAAAAATCATCAACTGGTATAATCACCTTCATGAAAAAGGCCTTCTTCACCTGCTCGATGAGGCTGAGACCGATAAAAATGAGGCCGAGGCAGCTTCTGCCGATGAGAAGGCTGAGTAAAGTAAGCGGAGTCCGCCCCCAGATGGGCGGATTTTTTTATGGTACATTTGCATAGCTATTCATCAACCCGAAATGTCGAAAAAACTTATCCACGATTTTATTGTAGTTGAAAACCGGCCGCTCAATGAAGCCCATTTTCTCCTGGTACTGGAAGCTCCGGCACCTATGCCTGATATTCAGCCTGGGCAATTTGTGGAAGCCAGAATCGATGGCTCTCCAAAAACCTTTCTTCGTCGGCCCTTGAGTATTCATGATGTTGATTACCGGAGAAATCTGCTCACATTGCTTGTACAGCAAAAGGGAGAAGGTACCCGGCATCTTTCGAGGCTTAGCAGTGGGGCAAGCCTAAATCTGGTGTATCCCTTGGGAAATCATTTTACCCTTGTCGAAAATCAAGATGTTTTGCTGGTTGGCGGAGGTTGCGGAGTAGCACCCTTGCTTTTCCTGGCGCGAAGACTTTTTGAAAAAGGCAACAGGATAACAACCCTTATGGGTGCTCGTTCGGCCGAGGGCATCATGGAAAAAGAAAAATTTGAAGCCTTTGGCGCTGTTGAAATTACTACCGAAGATGGCAGTATGGGTACCCGCGGATTTGTCATTCACCACAATATCTGGCGTAAAAGACCTTTCGCTTATCCAAGGATTTATACTTGTGGACCCGATCCCATGATGCGTGCAGTGGGACGCCTGGCTAAAATTCATGATACTTCGTGTGAAGTGTCTCTTGAACAAACTATGGCTTGTGGTTTAGGTGCCTGTCTGGTTTGTGTAGTAAAAACCAATCATGGACACGTATGCACCTGCACCGATGGGCCGGTATTCAATATCAATGACCTTACAGAATGGTTGGAACAAAACTCATGAAGCGATGCAACCCGATTTGAGTGTAAATATACAAGGCCTGGTTTTTAAAAATCCTGTATTAACGGCTTCAGGAACTTTTGGTTATGGTAAAGAATTTGCCGATTTTGTTGATTTAAATCGTCTGGGAGGTATCATCGTTAAAGGTACAACCGGAAAAGCACGTCAGGGAAATCCTTATCCGCGCATGGCCGAGACTCCCATGGGCATGCTTAATGCAGTAGGGTTGCAAAATAAGGGCGTGGATGCTTTTATCAATGAGATTTGGCCTGAAATTAAGCATCTTCAGACCCATATCATTGTAAATGTTTCAGGCAGTACAGTTGAGGAATATGTTGAAATTGCTGAGAAACTCAATGATGTGGAAGGAATTCCGGCAATAGAGTTAAACATATCGTGTCCGAATGTAAAGGAAGGGGGCATGGCTTTTGGCACCAGTTGTCCTTCGGCAACCATGGTCACCCGTGCCGTAAGGGAAGTGTTTCACCGATTACTGATTGTGAAGCTTTCGCCTAATGTTACCGATATAGCCGAAATGGCCAGAGCTGTGGAAGGCGCCGGGGCTGATGCTATATCACTTATAAATACCTTGTTGGGAATGGCTGTCAATGCCGAAACGCGCAAGCCAGTCCTGTCAACCATTACCGGC
>DDBO01000091.1 GCA_002332755.1 Bacteroidales bacterium UBA2030
CAGGAGGCTGGGCAGTATGTACGAAAAGCTCGCCCTGGGCGGGGTTGGGCCAGAGGGTAAGGTATTCTCCGGGCGCTGAAGGGGTATCTTCCTTCTGGCCCACCCAACAGAGGTTGGGAGCCTCGCAGCCCAGGCTGTCCACTACCATCAGCCAGGCTTTGTCGGCTCTTCCTGCAGCGGCCAGAAAGTGGTTGGGGGTTTCAGCGATGTCGGAAATGTAAGTCATTGCCGAGCTTTCCATGTATTTTCTGAACCAGTGCCACTCGCCGTTGGGCCCGCAATGTAACATGAATGCACCATATGTGTTCGGGTTATAATAAGGTGAGTCATAGTCTCCCCCTATAACAAAATTTCCGTCGCTGAGTTGGGTTATACTTTCGGTGTACCAACCTTCGTTAGTAGTCGGAGCCTGATCATTATATATGCCCTTTTTGTCTATATTAACTCCGCTGAGATCATACTGATATAAGGTAAGAGCATGTTCAAACTGGCTATATTCTTCAAAGAGCTTAATATGCTGGCTAATAGAGTCGTAGAATATAAAATAGCTTAATGAGCAAGAATATTCAGGAACATACCCTGGAACAGTTATTTTTTTGTAACCATTAGGCTTGCTTATATAAATATATGTAGAGATATTATTTTGCTGGTACCAATCCATCCAACGAACCTGAAAAACAATCGGGTATTCTTTTGAGTTAATAGCTGCAATATCATCGATTTGATAAATTTCTTTAACTGTCATATAACTTGTTGACGAGGGTTTAGGATGTACCCGGTAATCGATGATGTTGCCGAGGGTATCGAGGGTCAGGACCTTTAAAGAATCATCAGTTCGCAGATAAGTGATGATGACCGTGTCGGAATAGGTTGTACTGGCGAAATAAGTGCCTGAAGCAATAATTTTATCGTCGTAATACCTGACCCAGAGGGTATCGAGGTTTAAATTGATTTTTGCAATAAAGGGAACCATATTGTTGTTGAAATTATAACTCATGCCTACACACAATATATTATTATCCAATGTTTTATATATTTTAAAGGCATGGTTGAAAGGTCTAGGGAAAGGGACGGGCCGGGTGCGAAGGGTGTCGCCGGCGAAATTTAATTTCAGCAGCCGCTGACTTCTGGCAATAATATAAACCGAGTCGTAAACTTTAATTTGACTATAATAGTAGTAATAAGGGTAAACCCTGTTGATATAGGAGGGCTGGGCGGGGGCATGGAGGGAGAACAGCGTAAGCAGAAAGAGAGCCCCTCTGAGAAAATGATTGGAAAATAAGCGCTTCATGGGAGTAAGGATTTAAAAGGGTTAATAAATAACAATTGGTTTAGAAAACAACAGCGAACGACGTCCTGAGAGAGTAAGGGTGTAGGTACCCGGATTGAGGACCGGCAGCAGCAAAAAGAGTTCGTCAGCCTGAGTATGGAGTGTTCTGCGTAAAACAGGCTTTGCGTCAGAGGAGAAAATAATTAACTGAGCCGGAAATTCCTGAGAGTCAAAACTGTATTTTAAGATTAAATAATGATGCGCCGGATTTGGATAAATTTCTGCGGAGTTTTTAAGCGATGGGAAGGCTTTGGCGAGAGAATTTAGTTTTTTGCCTTTTTTTAGCGAGGGTTGAGGCAAAATATAGGGTTCTTCGTAATCGGCCAGCTGATTGGCCACCAAAATGTTGAGAGCCTGCATAGCTGCCCGGGTACCTTCGGCTCCAGTTATTTGCCAAAGCATCTGGGTAGAGCTGGAATCAGTGCTGATCCAGGGGGCACCGCTTTCAGCCCGGTTTTTGAGCAGGGTAAAAAGCTGATACTGAGCTTCAGCCTCACTTTGCAGGAAACCGTCCGTTTCGGGCAGGGAAGGCACCTGCTGAATAACCTGCAGACTTTGCTGGGCATGACCTTCGCTGAGAAGCTTTGAAGCCAGAAGGAATTTACCCGATGGGAGGGTTTGCTTTTGGAGGAAGCTCTGTAAGCTATCGGAGAGGATTGTATCAGAGGCATTCAGATAGGAATCGAGGATAGATGAAAATAGCTGCCCTTGTTTATGTTCTTTATCTGAAAGTTTCATTTCAAGGAGTTCTTTGGGCCCCAGAACATCTTTATTGTTCATTACTTCTTCTTTCATTTCATCGGGGAAGGGCATCCAGCGTAAATCAAGAGCATCGGCTATTTCGGGCAGTTTGGCACTTTGCGGATTAGCCACCAGAATGTCTCTGAGGGCAGCATTGGGGAGCAATGTCTCATTCAAAACGCTTTCTTTGAGCGCAGTATCCGAAAGGTAAGGGCTTTTATTCAATAAATCCTGATATACAAGAGGAGTCTGTGCCGGTCCCCCTGTTACAATGTTTAACACGGTACCCGGAGTATCACCCCCATCTGTTAGTTGGGCTAATTGCTGACGGCTGAGGGCGACACTATCGGTGATTGCGTAAAACGTATCTTTTAATTCTTCCACATTGTCGCTGCCGGAAGGTATAATCGAAGGACAACAAGTTTGCCGGTTAAAACTAAAGTTAGTCTCCTGATAGGTTAACAATGCCGGGGCATTTGTGCTGGGGCGCAACCGATCACCGTAGATAATGTCGGGTATCTTGGCATGAAAATACGTAACGGCTTTAGCAACTTTATTACCAAAAAAGAATCCAATAGATTTGTTTGCAACAGGAGACCCAGTAAAAATGTTATTGCCCAGCAACAGGCAGTTTAGGTTGCTTCCCTGATTTGCTTTAATTCCCTGATCATCCTCTGAAGTTACAGAGGTAATAGCAATATCGTTTTTCCCACCCATAAATTCATTACATTGAATGAATAGTCCTTTGCTGCCATCGCTGCTACGGTTGCGGTTTTGAGCCAAAATACCTATGCTTAGATTTTTAAAAGTATTGTTGTAAATGAGGTTGTTTTCTGTACCAGAGTTATTTACGACCAGCCCGATTGTAACAGCCGGCTGATTTAATGGATTGAATTGCATCGTATCGTTTTTAAAAATATTCTCAGTTACAGAATAGTCGGTGCAATGGTCGAGATAAATGCCCGCAAAGGGTTTGATGGTAATTGTATCAGTAGGGTTAACATAGAAATATGAACGCCAGATTTTGGGGTGGGTCATGCCTGAGAGATAAATCCCTGTCAGACACTTTCTGAATAAGGCTTTATTCACGAAAACAGCACGGTTGGCAGCTATGGCGGTTGCTCTGATGCCGTATTTAAGATTATAGAAGGTATTTTTCAAGTCCAAGGTATCTTTCACCGTGAATTGGGCATGATTGGCCAGAATTCCGGTAGATAAGGGCCAGGCGAAAACCGTAGTATCGGAGATGAAAATATTTCTGTAGAATTTAACCCCCTCGTTGTCATTTAAAAGAATGTGGGCATAAGGGTAAACAGGCGTACCTTTGAGCAAGCCTGAGGTTTTAAAGGTGCATGCCATGAAGATATCTTTTCGTCTTTGCCTGGAAGGCCCTATATTAAGGTCGATGTAATTGTTTTCGAATACTGCATAGCTGGCCTTGATAATGCCACCCGTATAACCTGTAGGTACAGAATACTGAGCACCTGCGCTGCCATCAGGCACATAATCATCCAAAACTGTGGCAATAGCAGTGTGTGCATTTTCGATGCTTGTCTTAAAGTTGCTGTTGTATCCATTTATTTCAACTACCCCATGTTGGCTAAGATCGCTGAAAGAAGCATTGGGATTGCCTTTTACGCGGATGCCAAGCCAGCGATCTCCGCAATGATTGGTGATCTGGGAATAAGGCTGGATGATAAGCTTACCCCCTTTTTCCACAAATATTCCTTTGTCTTTCATCATCTCAATCCTGTAATAGGTCTGGTCGTTGAAGCCGCCTATAATCAGGGTGCCTTTTACTATTACATGGCCCTTTACAACCTTTATGACAGGCGAGCCGGCCGAATTGATTTTCCATTCGACGGTTGAGCCAGCCGCTATTATTTCATCACTGGCATTAAAGCAATCGAGGGAAGTTTCCCAAAAACCCCTTCCGAAAGTAGCAGCCCGCAGTTTTCGGGCTGTAGGATTATATTCCAGATCGGTAACAATGCACCGGGGCAGTCCGTTGCTGAACTGAATCCAGTTTTGCTGGGGGATATCAGCATTTTCGTACATCCATACGCCTGCATCGTTGCCCAGAAAGAGAGAAACAATACCCGTCTGGCTGTTTTTTACCGCTATCAGGGTATTGATAGGGAGGTTGGGCAAACCTGCGCAGGAGAAATAATGCCAGGTGCTGCCTCCATCGTTGGTATAAATAATGCGATGGTTCTCACTCCCTGGCTCCGAAAAACATCCTATAGATATCCATACCTTCAGCGCATTGTCGGGATGAATGGTTATATCGGTAAGGGGGTTGTATGCCAGGCTCTTAATCAAAACTGAATCGGGGTAGGCTGTGGTTAGCACCAGATCGTTCCAGGTAGTACCTCCATCGGTACTTTTCCAGACTTTTCGAAAGATTTTGAAAAAATTAGTATCATTTAATGCACTTCCTGTTTTCCAATGAGGCTCACTGTAGCCTATAAACATGATGTTGCTATTGGAGGGGGCTATGGCAAGGGCAGCCATTTTCTGGCCTTTTTCCAATAGTGATTTACTAAATTGGGTTAAATTCTGCCATGCATCAATATTAATGGCATAATTTGATCCGATGGTTCCGCGCCATAAGTCATGATAACCCACATAAAGATAATTAGGCTGATCGGGGTTTATCAGCATAGGCCTGTCGTTGAGGGTGGGTTGTTCCCTTATTTGACTAGGCATCCCCGGAATAGTGTTAGATAAATTAAACCAGGAATTACCCCCATCGGTGGTTTTTAATATATCAGGGTCTCCACCATTTATGGTAAGATATGCCACATTTTTGTTGAGCGGATGGTATACAATATCGTAGGCATCACCTGAGGCAGAATGATACCATTTTTTACCATTGGGGTCACGAACAAAACCTGAGTTATCCTGGGCTCCCCCTCCGAATGCAAAGGGATCGCCGGAAGGGCTTCCAATGCCGTATAACTGAGTAATGTTTAACCCTAATCCATTGATATTTTTAAAACTGAGGACAGGATTTCCTTCCGTACCTTTTAATACTCCTCTGGAAACGCCCCCATCGTTTCCTGCAAATATATACTCATTGCCCTGTCCGTCGAGCGCTATTTTAAGGGCCCGGGTGTCCACATGATAATTAGGACCAAAAATTGAGCTTTGCGGGGGATAATAATGATAGGCAGCTATGGGGTTGGTTCGGGCATCCACCACATCCAGGGTAAAACCACCTATATAGAATACATTGCTGAATTTACGGGAGAGTTCAAGCTCGTTTCGCCAGATACCAATACCTGAAAAAATTTGATCATAAGAATGGATTACATTACTGTGGGTATAAATGGTTTGCCAGTTGTTGCCAGCGGCGTTGAATTTTAAAAGTTTGAAATAATGTATTTCTGGGGTTGTAGAGATATCGCTGAAATTGCCTGAAACGTAAAGGTCTCCGTTTTGGGGGTCAACCGCAAGCGATAATCTTTCTGCATAGAGCGAGGGATATCCGGGCAGGATGTCGAGCCGGCTTTGTTGCATCTGCAAGGTGTCGCCACAAAAGATGTTGGTGATTTTCCAGATTTCACTATTATAATAAACACCGTTTTTGTAAATTCCGGTTGAGGCAAGATAGATGGTGTTGAGATTCAAAGGGTCAAATTCAATATCGGTAAAAATTTTGATGGTCTCGCCTGCTTTACGTGTAAAAATCCTTTGCCAGCTTGCTCCTGCATTCGGGGATACATAGATTTTGTTTGTTTTAGAGGAATAATCTCTTCCCTGGCTGCAGAGAGCCACCATGTGTGTGCTGCTGCCTGGCTGGAGTACTAGCCTGCGAATGGCGGCATCGTTTTCGGGGAAACCAAGTCGGCTCCAGCTGGCCCCTGCATTTACACTTTTAATGATGCCCACACCATACGAGCGTCCGTAAGTAGAAATGCCTGTGGCTGCATAGAGGATTTTGGGATTGTTGGGGTCGATAAGGATGTCCTGTACTCCTACATTACTAAAACCATTCCGGTCGGTAATGCACTGCCAGTATTTTCCGCCGTCGGTAGTTTTCCAGATGCCCGAGGCATTGGTTCCGGCATAGATGGTTTGCAGCGTAGGGTCCGATTCGTCGATGGCCAGGCTTTCAACCAGTCCTTTAATCTGTCTGTTGTTGAATTCTCCCGGGCCGGCATAGCTCCAGTCGGCAGAATAAAGAGAAGAGTTGCCATCGGCAGCAGGTAGTTGCTCCAGTGCCTGGGCATACAATTCGTTGGCTTTGGCGATGTCGCCCTTGTGGTCAGGGTGTCCTACCAGGCGGGTGCGCCAGAAATCGGCCCAGCGGTTATACGATTTGTAATAACCACTGTGCAGGCGGGCATCTTCATGGCGCTTGAAATAGGCATCCATGACAGAGGTGATTTCATAAAAGTCGGCGCCGGGTGCCATGGCGGCATCAATCCACAGGCGGGCTGAGTCGTAGGTCTGGGCGGAAATTATTCCCCCCCCCCCCC
>DDBO01000092.1 GCA_002332755.1 Bacteroidales bacterium UBA2030
GTTCCAAGTTCCAGGTTCCGGGTTTTGTATTGACCCTCTGCATCATTATATTCTAATATGCAATTTTAGTTCATGGAATTGATTATCAGTTGTGTGGAGGTTGTGGTTTTTCTTGAGGTTTGTACACGAGATATGAAGGGAATAGTGGGATGAGAGTAAAGTGGTTTCCTATCCTTATGCGAATTGGGATTGGTGTATGTATAGGGTTTTACTCGTGTTTTGGGTCTTCAAGTTTAAGGGCATCAAGGAGTTTTCCTGTAATGGAATGAATAAGGTTTACGTCGTCGCGGCCCAGTTCGGTTAGACGTTCCATTATGCGGCCATAAATCAGTCTGTTGGGACCCAGGTCGAGGTGGTGAAGCAATACATTGATGCGCTTCAGCAAAGCACTCATGCTTGCCTCGCTGGCAGGATGAAATTTCTTCAGTTTGAGCCCCTTTATGCTAAACTCACTAAGTTCGTAAGCATAAATCATTACACTCTGAGCCAGATTTAACGATGGATAGTAGGTTTGCAGGGGCACTTTTGAAATGCGGTGGCAAAGTGAAATTTCTTCGTTGGTAAGGCCACTTTCTTCACGCCCGAATACAATGGCCAGATGATGAATAGTCCCTGACTTTTTGGAAAGAAAGGCAGGAAGGTCGGGGCACAAAAGTATATCCTCTTTTACATTGCGTTTTTTGGCAGATGTTGCAATGGAAAAATCAATGTCAGCCAATGCTTCTTTTAACGTGCTGAATATCTTAGCGTTTTCCAGGATTTCATTTGAAGCATGGGCCAACATGCGGGCTTCCATACTCAGATGATCACAGGGTTTGACCAGTCGCAAATCGTCGAAGCCCATGGTTTTGATGGCACGCGCAGCTGCCCCTACATTGGCAGGGACAGCTGGCTCCACCAGGATAAAACTGATTTTCAGTGTCATCCCAATTATTTATTCTGTAAATATTTCAAAGCTTCACGTGACGATTCAAGCAAAGGCTCCACCGAAAGACCTTCACCTGTAGCAATTTTAAGCCAGAGTTCGGGAATGAGTCTTCCCTGGCTAAAAATACGCTGAACCTCGTCGGCAAACACCTTGCCTTTTAATTGTTTTTCGAGTTGAAATTCTATAAGATGCCCCATAGGATAGGCCGAAAGGTATAGCGGGTTATCAATCATGTGGGAATAAATAGCAAGAATAGGTTCATCCTTCTTCCCAAAGTTTTCTGCAAAATATTGGTTCCATACATCTTTGGCAATAGTCATAACAGCCTCTTTAACTTCAGCAGGCTTTGCATCGGGATGCTTATACAGCCATTTCCATAATTTAATGTCTACCATTGAAACTCCCATAATTTCATAACATGACCAGAGGTTGTCTAAAGTTTGCAGGTATTCTTTTTTCGGATTGGTTTCTTTTAATCCCAGAACATCAAGGTCGCGTTTTTGGAAAACAAAGGCAAGAGCCTCGGTGAAGGCAGTATTAGGGACTCCGTGCAAGGTATAATAATCCACATCATGCAAAGAAATTGTTTGTTCAACGGTATGTCCAAATTCGTGCATGGCTATGTTGAAGCCTTTATAATTCATGCCACTGGCAGGGATGCGGGTTCTCAGCAAAGCATTGTCTTTGCGCATTTCTCCCCCCCATGCATGCCCGGCGCCACGTGAATTTTCAACTTGAATTCTGGAGGCGATGAATTCGGCTTTTTCTTTTGTCCATCCCAAAGAACCTAGAATTGAGGGAATTTCTTTGGAGAATGCTTCTGCATTGGCGAATCGTCGGGTGGTTATTGCATCAAGTTTCTCTGAAGGAATGCTGCTGCGTGCTTTAAATCCATCATACCAGATATCGAAGGGCTCCAGTGGTCTACCCAGCCTCTGGCTGATGAGTTTTGCTGTTTCTTTGACCTCAGCTGATGAAAGCAGGGTGGCAAACAGTTTTTCTACTTCATCAACAGAAATCTCAAACTCTCCTTCAAATTTCCGCTGAATGAAGGTTGGAAGGTTGGGGCTGTAAGGATCCATGGCCTTGAGTGCCTTAAACTGGTTGATGACGTGTTGATATCTTACATCAGGTTCGGCCATTCCTTCAACCGGGTTGCCATCCAGTTTCAATTGATTGTTGAAAGGATTCCAGGTGTATTTCTCATTATTGATGACTTCTTTGGGGATGCTTTGGTCGATAATACGTTTCATTACCTGATAAATCATCTGCTGACGCTCAAGTCCCTGAGCGCCATCTGCATAGCGAGCCTTAATTTCATCCCTTAAGCCCCAATGGCTTATTAGTTTTAAGTCTTTCGGAAAAAGCCTTTCGCCTTTATCGTTTTCAAGATTACCCAGGTAAATATTGTACTCACTGATATAGGTATCAGCGGCAGTATTGGCTGTTGTAAAATTCTGTATTAATTCGGACGGAATACGACTGGTAAACATGTCGCCCATGCGTGCATATGCCCATTCAAGCCGGCTCCAAGATGGGCCTTTCTCCGTTTTCTCCTTTAGGCTATAATTGGGGAAATTGAGTATAGTAATAAACGCAATTTTGTTGGCAAAAAGGTCCTCCGTGAGGTGTGCGGCTGGATTGAACCCCCCAAAAAGCTCATCCACAGGAGTAACCGGGCCCCAGTCGAGATGGAGGGGACGTAGCAATTCTTTGTTGAGAAGCAGGAAGTAGCCATTAAGCATCTCGAAACCATAAGATAATTTGTTGAACAATTGCAGACGCAGACTGTCGTTTCCAGCATAGTTTTCGATGCATAATTGCATAAAGTCTTTCTCGGTGCCGTCGGTTGGCCTCCAAAGTGCAGCTGCCTGACTGATGCCTTTCTCCATTTTTTCGCGGTCAGCATTTCCCCAACGCTGGGTTAAAGTATCAAGAATAGCTGAAATAGCCCTTTGGCTAATAGTAGCCTCAGGCGCTTTTTCTTTGGATGTGCAGGCCCCAAGGGCAAACATTAGGATTAGCATACTGAAAATAGAATATCTTCTCATAAAGGTCGATTTTGGTAGTTGTTGCAAAATTAATGGGTTTATATGTGTAGTTGGCTATCATAATTAGCAAGTCGGTATTTGGCACAAAGGAAAAAACCTATATTTGCAGCATCAGACCTGATAAACAATAAAAACAAACAAGTCTATGCTGAAAAAACATCCACAAGGATTACTTGCTGCTGCACTCGCCAATATGGGCGAGCGTTTTGGTTTTTACACCATGATGGCCATTTTGGTTTTATTCCTGCAGGCTAAATTTGGACTTTCGGGAACCAACGCAGGCCTGATCTACTCCATTTTCTATTTCTCCATCTACATTTTAGCTTTTGTTGGGGGACTAATAGCCGATAAGACCCGCAATTATAAAGGAGTGATACTTATTGGCCTTATTGTAATGGCTACCGGTTATTTGATTCTTGCCTTGCCAACCCCCACACCTTCGCCGCATCGGACCCTATTGCTCATTCTTTCCTGCTTTGGTCTTTTTACGATTGCATTTGGGAACGGGTTATTTAAAGGCAACTTACAGGCACTGGTCGGCCAGATGTATGATAATTCGGAATATAGTAAAATGCGTGATTCGGGCTTTTCTATTTTCTACATGTTTATCAATGTGGGTGCCCTGTTTGCTCCTATCTTTGCAGTAGGTACACGTAACTGGTGGCTCGAACACAATGTTTTTCAATATAATAGCAGCCTGCCTGAGCTGTGTTATGCTCATCTGAATGGCACAATCACCCCGGAGGCTAATGAACGTTTTGTAAGCCTGGCTCAGGAAGTGAGTGGTGCACCCGTACCCGACTTAACCGCTTTTGCCAATACATATTTAAATGTTTTCACCACAGGCTTCCATTACGCTTTCATGTTTTCAATTGTAGCTATGCTTATTTCGCTTACTATATATGTGGTTAATAAAAGGAGATTCCCCAATCCTGCTCCGAGGGTTAAATCCACTTCTGGAATGTCAAAAGATGAAATGGATCCGGCCGAGGTAAAGCAGCGCCTTTACGCCCTTTTTGCCGTGTTTGCTGTGGTAATTTTCTTTTGGTTTTCTTTCCATCAGAATGGCCTCACCCTCACCTACTTTGCCAAAGACTACACTGACCTTAGCGGCATAGCCATCAATTTGGGCATAGTTACCATTAAAGGGGCTGAGATTTTTCAATCCATTAATCCCTTCTTCATTGTGTTTCTCACTCCCATTATTATGGCTTTTTTTGGTTGGCTTAGGGCTAAGGGTATGGAACCTTCTACACCGAAAAAGATTGCCATCGGCATGGGTATAGCTGCTACTGCCTATTTGGTTATGACTCTGGCTTCAATGGGTTTGCCTTCTAAACAAGAAGTTATTGCCATGGGTGGACTTTCAGATGCACAAAGAGTTACTCCCTGGCTTCTTGTGGGCACTTATTTTATTCTCACTGTGGCCGAATTGTTTATTAGCCCGCTGGGTATTTCCTTTGTTTCCAAAGTAGCCCCCCCTCAATATCAGGGAATCATGCAGGGCGGTTGGTTGGGTGCCACTGCCATTGGCAATCAGTTGCTCTTTATTGGTGCCGTTTTGTATGATAGTGTTCCTTTGTGGATGACATGGAGCGTATTTGTTGTAGCTTGTCTTCTCTCGATGATGACCATGCTCTTTATGCTCAAATGGCTTGAAAGAGTTGCAAAATAAATTTCCTGTCTATTTATGTTCGAGAAACCGGAGGATTACACTCCGGTTTTTTATTTCTTAAATTTCAAAATGGTAGCTGTTTTATGATTCTTCAATCAAAGTACCACGCGTAGATTACCAGATAAAGTATGCTTTATGGGCCTCTCCGGGTGTGCGATATTTTAGAGCCAATGCTATTATTATATTTTGCATCAGTGAAGTGCCTGATAAACAAATATCCTGACGCCGTTATGAAAATTCAGTAGTAGTATTATTGAACTGTGGCACCTCGATTTTGAGTCATGGAAACTGAAAGAATTTGGCTGAGTAACTTCATTTCAGTTTCGTGAGAGAATGTAAATATGCCATGTATTGGGTAGCGACTATCTTTGTGCCGGAAAAGTTAGTCTTATGAGCCAACCCGGGATATTTTCATGGGGGGACACACGTCCGTTTTATTCCCAAAAGGCATATTTTCTTCAAAAATTTGGGGGAAGGGTTCAAAAACTCTCGGTAGATGGAGGTTTTACCTGCCCTAACCGCGATGGCACAAAGGGCTGGGGCGGATGTACCTATTGCAACAATGATGCATTTAATCCTTCCTATTGTAGTCCTCGCAAGAGTATCAGGCAGCAGCTCGAAGAAGGAAAAGCTTTTCATGCATGGCGTTATCGAAGGGCGGTGAGTTATCTGGCCTATTTTCAGGCTTATTCCAATACATATGCCCACTTCGAAACCTTAAGGAAAATGTATGAGGAAGCACTCTCTGTAGACGGTATCATTGGTCTGGTAATATCCACCCGGGCCGATTGTGTTGATAATCAGTTATTGGCTTATCTTGAAAATCTTGCTAATAAATATTACATACACTTGGAATATGGCATAGAATCGTGTTACGATGAGACATTAAAAAGCATCAATCGTGGGCACGACTTTGCAACAGTTGCCCGGGCAATTCAGGAGACGGCCGGACGAGGCTTGCCTGTTGGGGGACATCTTATTCTGGGCTTACCTGGCGAAACCCGTCAGATGATGGCTGCATGCGTACATACTATTTCTGATCTGCCCCTTACGAGTATTAAATTGCACCAGCTACAGATAATAAGAGGAACTGTACTGGAGGCTAAATACCGAAAATCTCCAGAGGAATTCTCTCTTTTCAACAGAGATGAATATATAGATTTTGTAGTGCAATGGGTTAGTCGGCTCAGGCCAGATATTGTGATAGAGCGGTTCACGGCAGAAGCTCCACCCCGGCTTGTTGTAGCTCCTGATTGGGGGCTGGAGAGAGCAGATGAATTGCAGCGCAGCATTGAGAGGAGGTTCAGGGAGTTAGGCTTATGGCAAGGGAAAAATTACATAAATTAAATCTTTATTTTCTTTTATTGAAGTTTCCGCTTTGAATAAAAAAGTATTATGTTTGTACTCCCAATTTCTGTTTATTAACCAAAATTTAATGTTATGAGAAAACTTGTTTACACAATCATTGCAATGTTCTTCGTATTGGGAAGCTTTGCCCAGAATCTTCCCTATTCGGACAACATGGAATCCTACACTCTGGGAGGTTACCTGGCCGCCCAAAATGGCACCTGGTGGACTACCTGGAGCAATCAACCGGGAACCGGTGAGGATGGTATTATCGACAATGCCCATGCCAACAGCGGTAACCAGGCTGTGAGAGTGGATGAAACCGGCGGTGCTACCGACCTGATTCTGAAACTCGGCAACAAAACAACCGGAGCCTATGAGCTTTCGTGGTATATGTTCGTCGACAATGGAAAAGCCGGATATTACAACATTCAGCATTTCCAATCCCCAGGTATTGAATGGGCTTTTGAAATTTATTTTAATGCCAATGGTAGCGGACTGCTTACTGCCGGAGGCCAGGACTACAACTTTACCTATCCCAAAGCAACTTGGTTCTTGGTTTCACATACTATTGACCTTGATGCTGACCTTATCACTCTTTTTGTGAATGGTACCCAGGTCGCCCAGTGGCCCTTCAGCTACCAGGCAAGCAGTACATCAGGTACCAAGCAGTTGGGCGGTGTAGATTTGTATGCAGGTGCTCAAACCGGTGAAACTCCTCAATACTGGTTCGATGATGTAGATTATTCGGTTGCTCCTACTGTTCTTTATTTCCAGAATTTCGACAGTTGGAACCCCGGCACCTATGTTGCAGTAAATGATCCTGAATGGTTTACTACCTGGAGTAATCAGCCCGGAACCGGGGAAGATGCTCTTGTTGACAACACCAAGAGCCATTCCCCCGCCAACTCTGCTCTCGTTGACATGACCGGCGGGGCCACTGACCTTATTCTGAAGCTTGGAAATAAGACCAGCGGACACTACATCCTCTCCTGGTACATGTACGTCGAAGCAAATTATGCTGGCTACTACAATATTCAGCACTTCCAATCCCCTGGTATTGAATGGGCTTTTGAAGCATACTTTAATAAAAATGGTTCGGGTACCCTGGAAGTTGGCGGACAAACCATTAACTTCAACTATCCCAAGGATACCTGGTTCAAAGTGGAACATGACATCGACCTCGATAATGACTTGATTACCCTTTATGTTAACGGAGTAACGGTTTATCAATGGCCCTTTAGTTATCAAGGAAGTAGCACTACCGGCACCAAACAATTAGGTGGTGTTGACTTTTACGCAGGAGCACAGACCGGGGAAACACCCAAATATTTCTTTGATGATTTGTACTTTGCTGCCCTGGCACCTCCTATGGAACCCAACATCGAAGTTGCTCCCACAAGTATCAATGCCTACCTTATACCTAATACTACCTCTACCGATCAGATAGTGGTTTCCAACACCGGCAGTGCCGATCTGGTAGGACAAGCCATAGTGATACTGAATTCCGATAAACTGGCACCTGTTGGTTCGGGTAACTCTGTTTCCTTAAGCCCCGGTGATGTTAGTGCCGGTCCTGTTTTGAACGGAGGAGCCCCAGCTACCGATGCCACCGCAGTTTTGCACTATGATGGTGACAATAACTCGGCAATTGGTTGGAGTAGTGTCCCGGTAACTGTTACCGTTGCAGCTATGTTCCCCAATTCTATGACTCTGCAGTATGCCGGAATGAATATTACCTCGGTTGATGTATACGTAAATGATCTCAATACTACTGGCAGCAACCAGATGAAGATTAAGATTTATGGTATGGGTACTACTTACGAGCCCGGACCGCTACTGTATGAACAAACCTTCACCCCGGCTGGTGGTAGTTGGGAGCATGTAGTTCTTACAACCCCTGTGTTGGTAACCGGCCAGGATATTTGGGTTGGATATCAGTTTACTCAGAGTGAAACAGGAATTTACATCCCCGGCTGCGATGCTGGTCCCAACCATCCCTATGGAGATTTCCTCAGCACTGGTGTAGGCTGGTCACATCTTTCCAACAATCCCAGTCTGCCGTACAACTGGAATATCAGGGCTAACCTCGAAGGCAATCCTTTACCGCAGTGGCTGAGTGTTGCTCCTACCAGTTTCACCGTAGCTCCCGGCGGCACACAGGATTTGACCGTAACTTTCAATGCAACCGACCTGCCCATCGGTATCCATGAGGGTATTGTTCGTATCCTTAGCAACGATGTAGATCAACCTTCTGTTGATGTGAACTGTGTGTTAAGTTGCTCGGTTGGTATCGACGAAGGCGAAAAAGTGGCTGTATTGGTTTATCCCAACCCTGCCAAAGATCGCATCATGATTTCGTCGAACTACCCTGTAAAAGAGGTACGTATCACCAGCATGACCGGAAAAGTTATGTATAGCGGCAACCTGCAGTCCATCGATGTAAGTAAATTTCCAACCGGAGTATACTTCATCCAGACTACCACTCATGCCGGTGTTGCTAACATTAAGTTCATGAAGGAATAACTAATCAGTTTGTCTTACTTGAGGCGCTTCCCAACGGGGGCGCCTTTTTTATACTTTTTTCTTAACCTTTTTTAACGCTTACTAAGCTTTGCATAACTATTTCAGGCAGTGATTTTGTTTACCTTTGCCCAACTGAACCATAGCAGCGGGTTCTGTGTTAGTATCCACTTTCTCCAAAAAGTAAATTTTTATGAAAAGCAGGCTGAGAACCTTTGTCCTTGTGTTTTTCGTGATGTTGCTTTCGCTCAATGGGTGCAAAGCCCAGGTTGACGATCAAAAGCGGAACCTTATTCTCATGGACCTTCTTAAGCGTAGTCTTGATGAAGGACATTTCAATCCCATACCCCTCGATGATAATTACTCCCGCAGGGTTTACAAGGTTTTCTTAGAGCAAACAGATCCTTTCAAACGGTTTTATACGCAAGAAGATTTGGCATTGCTTAAGCCTTATGAGACTCAAATAGACGATGAGTTCAAAAATTATAGTACAGAGTTTTTTGATCTGGCTTATCAATTATTTGATAAAAGGTTTAATCAGATAGATAAATGGTATCAGGAGATTCTCTCCAAACCCTTTGATTTTAACAGAGATGAGAATTTTGAGATGGATCCCGAAAAACGTGATTGGCCTGCCAATGAGAAGGAATTGCGTTTTGCCTGGGAGCAGATGCTTAAATACGAAACGCTTACTCGCCTGGCAGATATGTTGGAGCAACAAGAAAAGGCAAAGGCTAATCCTGACTCAGCCCGCAAGATAAAGACCACCAATGAGCTCGAACAGGAAGCCAGGGAAAAAGTGAAAAAACGTTACGCCGATTGGTTCCACGAAATGAAAAAGCTGGATAAGTCGGACCGATTTGGCGATTATTTGAATGCACTTTGCAGTGTTTTTGATCCTCATACCAATTATTTCCCCCCAAAAGATAAAGCCGACTTTGATATACAATTTAGCGGTCAGCTTGAAGGAATTGGTGCTACCTTGCAATCGAAAGACGGGTATGTAACCATTGTGAATATCGTACCTGGTGGTCCGGCCTGGAAGCAGGGTGAGCTGGAAGTAAATGACAAAATCATCAAAGTTGCACAGGGTGATGGAGAGCCAGTAGACATTACCGATTGGCGCGTGGATAAAGCTGTACAATTAATTAGAGGGAAAAAAGGTACTACCGTTAAACTGAAGGTCAGAAAACTCAATGGCACCGAAAAAACAATTACTATCGTCCGCGATGTTGTAGTTATCGAAGAAACTTACGCTAAATCGGCTGTATTGGTTGATACACTTACAGGTGCGAGGGTGGGTTACATTTTCCTGCCTTCCTTCTATGCCAATTTTGATGATCCTAATGGGAGAAGCTCCTCTCAGGATATGTTGCGTGAAGTGAATAAATTGAAAAATGAAGGCGTTGAAGGCATTATTTTGGATTTACGTGGCAACGGGGGTGGTTCACTTCAAGATGCCATCGAAATTGCCGGGTTATTTATCGACCAGGGACCTGTTGTGCAAGTAAAAGGAAAGATTGGGGCAGCGCGAGTGTATGGTGACCCTCAACCCGGTGTGGTTTACGCCGGACCTTTGGTAGTGATGGTTAACGGTATCAGTGCCAGTGCCTCCGAAATTCTTGCCGCTGCGCTTCAAGATCACCGCAGAGCACTAATAGTTGGTTCTTCGAATACTTTTGGAAAGGGAACTGTTCAACGATTTTTTAACCTCGATGACCTGGCCCGGGGATTCGACGAAGTGAAACCCCTCGGTTCGTTGAAAATGACGATTCAGAAATTTTATCGGATCAATGGAGGTTCAACACAATTGCGTGGCGTTAGCCCTGATATAAAGATGAGCGACCCATACTCTTACATTGAAATCGGGGAAAGCGAATTAAAGTTTCCTATGGAGTGGACGAGCATTGAACCAGCACGTTACACTGCCCTCGACAATGATAAGTTGTTTGGAAAACTCAAGGAAAACAGCATAAAACGCATGAAAGCCGATCCTCTGTTTGCTCGTTTAGATGAGAACGCCCGTTTAGTGAAGAAACGCAGAGATGAAACCCTTATCCCTATGAAATTGGATAATTTTCTCAGCCGCAAGAGAATGTACGATGCAGAGGCAAAAACCTTCGATAGCCTGGCAAAAGCCCCTCTGAGCATTAAGCCAATGGCCCTTAAAGAAGACATTAACCGCCTGGCCGCTGATACTACAAAAACCAATATACTTACCCGTTGGATAAAAGGTTTACGCTCTGATGCCTATATCCTCGAATCCATGCATATTATTGATGACTGGAATCGAATGACTGCTACCAGAAAGGAGTAAATCATAGTTAGAATTCTTTATCTTCGCAGGATGAATTTTGTAAAATGAAACTTCGTCCTGCGATTTTTATTTTGCTTTTTCTTTCAGCTTCTTTTTCGCTGACAGGACAGGTTACCGTAAATGTGGGTTTTACGGCGCAACAGTTAGCCCAAATGCTTGTAGGGCAGGGGATTTCCATCTCTAATGTAACAGGAACAGGACTTCAAGGCTCCGGTACCTATCTTGCAGGAAAATTTTATGGAGGGCTCAACGATATAGGCATTGATAGCGGTATTGTGATGACCTCGGGCAGTGCCCTTATTGCTCAGGGGCCTAATAATCAGGGAAGTGCCGGCATGGGCGTTGGCCTTCCCGGTGACCCTCAACTTACAGCTTTGGCTGGAGTTGGTACTAACGATGCTTGCGTACTGGAGTTCGATTTTATTCCGCAATACGATACCATTCGCTTTCAGTATGTATTTGGCTCTGAGGAATATCATTCTTTTGTGGCCAGCTATAACGATATTTTTGCCTTCTTTATTTCAGGCCCTCGGCCCGGAGGCGGAAATTATAATAATACGAATATTGCGTTGATACCCGGCACGGACCTACCGGTGAGTATCTATAACATTAATTTTGGGCATATTGGCGATTGCCCGGGTACAGCTTGTATTAATTGTGAGTACTTAATCAGTAATTGCGGAAATTGCCAGAATGGATGTGCTTCTGGTGTTAGTGTTGAATATGATGCCTATACTGTAGTATTGACGGCATGGGCTGTTGTGATTCCTTGTCAGACGTATCATCTGAAACTAGCTATTGCGGATGCAGTTGACGCATCACTCGACAGCGGCGTATTTTTAGAAGCAGGTAGCTTTAGCAGCCCGGGCGTAACTATTAATCCTGTATATTCCACCCCTGGCGGGGAACGCCTGGCTGTGGAGGGTTGTTCTTATGTTGATTTAGTGGTGAGCATTCCTTTTCCTATGTCCGACACCATGTGGCTGGTTTTCGATAGCATAAGAGGTACAGCAACCAATGGCGTCGATTGTAATTTTATTAATGATAGTATTTTCATTGCCCCCGGGCAGTTAAGCAACTATTTGAGAATTACGCCTGTTTACGATGGTACCGTTGAGCCAACTGAAACCCTCATTTTTTATTACTCTTCCTCAAGCGCCTGCACAGGAACTACATTCTCATCTATTGTGGTTTATCTGGCTGATTGGAATCCCATTGATATTGGCTCAGATACTACCGTATGTCAGGGAACCCCTCTCGTTTATGACGCAGGTGAAAATTACCGATTTTACCAATGGCAGGATGGTAGTACAAACCGATATTTTATCCCGAATACTTCTGCTCCCGGAACCCAAACTATTTCTGTTACAGTTACAGATATTTATTTATGCACATCTTCTGATACATTGCAATTATTAGTTGCTCCCCTTCCAGGGGCTAAATTAATTCGGCATAATTGATAAATCTGGCAGAATTATTTACCCTATATTTTTCGTTGTTAGATAATTTCCGGGATTCCAAAAAAATCTTTAGGTTTGCGGCAAATCAGTCGTAAATGGCCGAAAGTTCAATCTGTCTGGTTTGTGGCAACCAACTCACCGAGCCTGCTAACCCAGCAAAGCACGCTTGTTATTATTGCGGTGAAGTAGCTAAAGAAGATGCCCTGGTTTGCCAGATGGAGCACTATGTTTGCGAAAAATGTGTTTCCCTTCCGGTAAATGATAGAATTCTTGCTTATTGTCTTCGAAGCACCGACACAGACCCGGTTCGTATAGTACAGGAAGTGATGGATAATGCAGGGGTGATGATTCACGGACCTGAGCACCACTTTCTCATTCCCGCAGTCTTGTTGACTGCATATTTTAATTTTATAGGTCAACCTGAGCGCAAAAAGGAGATGCTCGACGAGGCACTTAAAAGATCCGCCCTTATACCTGGTGGTTTTTGCTGGACCAATGGTACCTGCGCCGCTGGTATTGGGGTTGGAACCTTCGTTAGTCTTATTACACGAGCAACAGCCCTGTCGGGAAAAGAATGGATGCTGAGTAATCTTGCAACTGCCAAAGCCCTGGAAGCCATAGCCCGTTCGGGTGGTCCCCGATGTTGTAAGCGCGATACTTTTATCGCCATTCGCAAAGCCTGCGAATTTCTCGACGAGCTTCTTCAGGTAAAATTACCCTGCGATAGTCGTATCATTTGCCGTTATTTCTCCCTTAATCGCGAATGCACCCGCGAAGAGTGTATTTTCTACTACAAAAATTATGAAGGTGAGGATGTTAAGGCATGAGTCGCATCTACACCATAGGAGAGACTGTACTCGACCTGTTGTTTAAAAATAATACCCTTCAGCAGGCTGTTCCCGGAGGTGCCATGCTCAATACGGCTGTTAGTCTTGGTCGATTGCAGCTTCCCGTATTCCTTTTGACCGAATGGGGAAATGATGTTGCCGGAACCTTCATTCGTGACTTCCTCGTTCGTAGCGGTGTAGACCTCAGTTTTGTTTATGAATACAATCAGGGTAAAACTTCACTCGCCCTTGCTTCACTCGATGCCCAGGGAAATGCTACTTATACCTTTTATAAGGATTATCCTACGTTAAGAATGCAGTTGGAATTTCCCTGTTTTTCTTCTGGAGATATAGTTTTATTCGGTTCTTTTTTTGCCCTCGATACCCATGTCAGGTCGAAACTAGTAGAATTACTTGACAGGGCCCGTAGTGGGGGTGCTTTCTTGATTTATGATCCTAACATTCGAAAAAATCATCTTCATCAGCTCCCCGAATTGAGGCCTCTTGTAAAGGAAAATTTTGGCCTTGCCCATTTGGTTAGGGCAAGCCATGAGGATTTTATGAATTTATTCGGAATTTCTGATTCATATGAGGTTTTTGAGCAAGTTGAAGCCCTTGGCTGCGATCATATCATTATGACCCGGGGTGGAGAAGAAATGATTTTTATGAAACCAATGGTTAATACAACACTGGCCCCATACCCTGCCGATGTCATTAGCACCATTGGAGCCGGTGATACTTTCAATGCTGGTCTTATTTTTTCCTTGCATAAAAGAGGTATTCATGCGGGCAATTATCGTGATTTGCCTGCATGTGAATGGAGCGATATCTTGGCTATTGCCTCCGCTTTTGCTGCCAATGCATGCGAAAGTATAGAAAATTATATTTCTGAATCGTTTGCCCTTCAAATTTTAAATTCAGCCAATTTATGAGCCTCCTTATTCCAGCTCTTAAACCACTCTTGAAAGAGGTTGCCCGGGTGGCAGGTTTGCTGTGGGAAAAGGGATGGGCTGAGCGGAATGCGGGAAATATTTCCATTAATGTCTCTCATCTTATACGGCCTATCGATCTTATTAGCGATCGTAAGCAGAAACATCACCGTGTCCCGTATTGTTATGAACACCTGGCCGGGCAGTCTATTTTGATAAGCGCAGCTGGTGCCAGAATGAGAGACCTGGCCCGTAAACCCTCTCGCTATATGGTCTTGCTTCATATTCCGGAAGGCGGAGAAGACATTGCGGTAGTGAAATTTGCCTCCGATACAGGAAATCTGCTGCCTTCCAGTGAATTGCCGACACACCTTGCTGTCCACGATATGCTAAACGCTATTGGAAGCGAAGCTCGTACAGTTCTGCATGCTCATGTTAGTCCATTAATTGCCTTGGGCCATTTTGCTGAGCTCTGTCATAAAAATAATATTAACCGAACACTGCTGGCAATGCACCCCGAAACCATTTTTTTCTTAAATAAAGGAATTGGATACGTACCCTTAGTGCTTCCCGGCTCAGAAGACCTTGCCCGGCTTACAGCTTCAGAGTTTCGGGATCATTCAGTGGTCATTTGGGAAAAGCATGGTGCACTCAGCACGGCAACCTCACCGACCGAAGCCTTCGATCTTTTGGATATTCTTGCCAAGTCGGCTTCTATTTATCTCCAATGCAGGGAAGCGGGTTTCGAACCTCACGGAATTACTATCTATACACTTAAGGAATTTTATAAAGCATATGGCTTTGAAGGCCCACTGCCTTTTCAGGTAATTGATGAATAATTCTGACATTTACAAAGAACTTTAATACCAAAAACATGAGATTAAATCACATGAATATGAAAAGGATAGGCTTGTATTTTCTGTTTTTGCTGCTAAGCACGCGGTTCGTATTTGGAGCAGGTGACGACATTCGGTTACTACTCAATCGCTTCAAGGACAACAAAAAATATGAAGGTCATCATTTGGTCGTTGTTTTCGATTCAACGCGAACCTTTGTTGAAGAAAGCGGTCTTTCAAAAGTGTTTATGCATCAGCTTTTTAAAGTACTGGATGTACAGGGATGCCTCTCAAAACGCGTAATTACCATTGGTTATGATCCTTTATCGGCTTATGTTAAAATACTTGAGGTAAATATATTCAAAGCAAATGGGGATGTAATCAGCTTGGATACATCGTTGGTTAAAGATTATCCGGCACCGGCCAGGGCTATATATTGGGGAGCCCGCGAGAAAATGTTGGAGGTTGGTCGTCTTGAACCCGGAGATGCATTGGAAGTAAAGCTTTTCAGAAAAGGTTTTACTTATGCCCTTCTGGCCGATGAGCCCGGCGATGAGAAATACATCCCGCCTATGCGGGGCCATTTTTACGATATCGTTCCATTCTGGTCGGCGGAACCGGTGGTTGAAAAAGTATATCAGGTAAACCTTCCGGCCATTAAAAACCTCCAATTTGAATTTTACAACGGTGAAGCCAAAGTATCATCTGTTTTACGTGGAGAACGCGAAATTTACACTTTTACCAAGACCGATATTTTTCCTTTAAAATCAGAGCCCAGCATGGTAGCCTGGAGCGATGTGGCGCCCAAATTGCTGCTCTCTACCAGTCCCGACTGGAAAGCCAAATCTCTCTGGTTTTTTGGTGTCAATGAGAAGTACGGAAGCTTCGAAACTACCCCTGAAATCTCTGCAAAAACGCGGGAAATTTTACAAGGTGCCCGCGACGAATTAGATTCTATCAGCAGGCTTACCCATTGGGTTGCTGATGAAATACGTTATTCTGGACTATCGATGGGCGAAGGGGAAGGATATACCCTCCACAAGGGAGAAATGACCTTCCGCGACCGTTGTGGTGTATGTAAAGATAAAGCCGGGATGCTTATTACTATGCTCAGGGCTGCCGGTTTTAAATCATATGCGGCCATGACTATGGCGGGCGAACGCATAGATTATATTCCCGCCGATCAGTTTAATCATTCGGTTACCGTTGTTCAGCGACGCGATGGATCTTATATGCTGCTTGACCCCACCTGGGTTCCTTTTACCCGAGAACTTTGGTCGAGCCTCGAACAGCAACAAGGCGTGCTTATGGGACTACCCGAAGGAACAGACCTAATGTATACTCCTATATCTGCTCCTGAGAATCATCCTGTTTTTATTAAAGGTCAGTCTCGATTGTTGCCAGACGGAACTCTCGAGGGCTCATTTACCATCACGGGAGAAGGGCAGAGCGAATCAGCCATTCGAAGTGTTTTTTCGGGAAGCCCATCCACCGAATGGGACAAAAACCTCGAACGCGAACTTCTGCGTATTCACCCTGCAGCTGTTATCCTTGAAAAAAGCTATACTAACCCTGATGACTACCTTGGTCAGCCTATTTCTATTACCATAAAATATCGTATTCCCGGTTATGCTGTTGCTGGTAATAAAGGCATCCTTTTTACGCCTTTGTTGTTTAATGGATTATTTATGCGGGCCCAGCCCCAATTGGGTATGAGCATTGGCATCAGTGAAAGGAAATATGCTTTCCGTGATCGTTGTTCACGTTGGGTTGAGATTGAAGAAACTATTGAACTTCCCGAAGGCTGGCAACCCCAACAGCTTCAGCAAAATGTTCAATTGCTGGGAGATGCTGCTTCTTTCGATGGGAACGCTTTATTAAAAGGGAACCAACTTAGCATAAAACACAAAGCCGTTTATAACAAACGCATCTACGAACCCGGTGAGTGGCCCAATTTCCGTGAGGTATTAAAAGCCCAGCGGTGGTATATGGATAATCCGTTGCTATTGGTAAAACAATAAAGAGGAACTTCAATCTTTAATTTCTTCGAAATCAACATAGTCCCCTACATTGTCGAGAGATGAAGGGGATTTTTTATTCGGTTCCTGGTTTGTACTCTCCTCTGCCTGGGAATTCTTAAAAATGGTCTGGTGATATTGTTCGAAGTGACGTAACATGCGTCGCGTATACCAGCGGATAATAGCCGGAGCCGCCAACCGAATAATATATCCCAACAGCATGAAGCTGAGGATAATTATTAAAAGAGTATTTAGAAATGATTCCATGTGATTAAATGTAAACAACTAAAGGAGACAGGGTTTTTCTGCCTCCTTTAGCTATTCAATGAAAAAAGCCTGGCCCTGAGGGGCAGAATTATCTTTTGTCGAGCTTTTCGTCGGAAACCGTAAGCTTTTTGCGACCTTTGCGCCTGCGGGCAGCCAGTACCCTGCGGCCATTGGCAGTAGCCATTCTGGCCCTAAACCCATGCTTGTTTACCCTTTTTCTCCTCGAGGGCTGAAATGTCCTTTTCATAATCGGTCTGAATTTTAGGACTGCAAAATTAACTACTTTAATTTGAATACCCAAACAAGGTCGTCAAATTTTTTCGAGATAATTAGTATTCAATAGGTTATCTCTTAAGTGCTTTCAGAAACCAATGGCCTTTCTCATTGATTATTTCTATCATGTATATTCCGGGGACAAGACCCGCAACATTGATGCTTATCTGTTTCCCTTGTTTTATCAAATTAAGCACTTTTCTGCCCTGGTTGTCCCATATGTTAATCTGTGACAATTCGGTTGCACATTCCTTGGGCAATGTAATGATTAAATTGTCATAGAAAGGGTTGGGATAGGCAAAAAGGCAAGAGTTTCTATTAAACTCAATGGTTTGGTTTTGGCCTACGGGATACCCATCATTCAGTTGTAGTATTCGGCCTGCCATGCCAAAGGCATATCCATTCATATTGTAAGTTACGCGAAGTGAATTAAGGAACGGGTAATTACCCAGTACGGTCCAATGCTCACCTCCGTCGGTAGTGTAATAAATGGTTGACAAGAAGTTGTCCGATTCATATACACACAACACATATCCTTCATTCTCACCGGTAAAACCTATATCACGAATGGTAAGTCCTGTTGGTTGCTTAAAAACCATCGTAGTATCCCACCCCGAGCCGGTTTTAATGGCGCGATATACTGCCGAGATGGAATCGG
>DDBO01000141.1 GCA_002332755.1 Bacteroidales bacterium UBA2030
GTATGTACTCGCGGGCCCCGGGGATAGTGTAGCGCTTGTCTTTTAATAAATAGTGGATAAGTTTTAAAAGTTCAACATCTTCGGGGTGATAATATCTATTTCCTTTTTTATTGCGATAGGGCTGAATTCCTTCAAATTCCTTTTCCCAAAACCGCAATGTACTTGGATTAACTCCCAGCAATCGACTAACCTCGCCGATAGTATAATAAACTTTTGGACTATTCTCCCCTTTTTTCATATATATACCTTATTCAGCAACAGGTGCTTTGGGTGTTTCTGTGAAGTAGGGCGATTGGTTGATCATATCCTGGAAAGTTGCAGGATCGATATCAAACATAAAGTAGGCAGGATTTACGGGTTTGTTATTATAAACCACTTCATAATGAAGATGAGGACCTGAAGATAGACCTGTGTTCCCAACATTGGCGATCCAATCTCCTCGTTTCACCTTCTGCCCGGGTCTAACCCTGAAAGACTGCAAATGGGCATACACAGTCTTATATCCAAATCCATGATTTATGATCACTTTTCGGCCATATCCATCCTTAATCACCTGAGAGGCTTCTTCTACAACCCCGTCACCAGTTGCAAAAACCTTAGCTCCGACGGGTGCGGTAAAGTCAAGGCCTGCATGGAACATAACCGTTTTATATATCGGATGAAGTCTATAACCAAAGTAGGAGGATATATATTTTAAATCACGCTTGTTAATAGGCTGAATAGCAGGTATAGCAGTAAGCATGGCCTCTTTTTGCTTGGCAAGTTTAAAAACTTCGTCGTATGACTTTGACTGCACATACATGCGGCTTTTAATCTTGTCCAATTTCATGGCAGTTTCTAACAGCAAGTCGCCTGTGGTCATATTGCGAAGAGACGTGTAGCGGTCGGCTCCGCCCAAAGCTCCTTCGCGGGCAGAAGCAGGAATAGGTTCGATCTCAAAGACCACCCGATATATATTGTTATCGCGTTGCTGCAGATTGTCAAGCACTTTATTCATGCGTTCAAGCTCCTGATTCAATGCCTGGAGTTGAGTCTTGTACAGATCAATCTCACGCAAAAGCATCCTCTCCTTAGGCGATGAAAAAAAACGATAGGCAAGAGTAATAACTATGGTACTGAAAACTAAGCCCGCTGCGAGGATATAGAGTACCCTTTTCAATTTATCCCTGAACCTTACGGGGATAAGTTGATAGGTAAGGGTTATTGGGTCAAAATAGTAACGATGTTTTTTTGACATCCTGTGGGTGACGTAATTCAAATTTCCGGCAGCACTCCCGTGCTTATGTCACGGAAAGGCAAAATTAATATTTTCCAGTAACTTTGCAGGCCTTTTTGGAAATGCATGAAGACTATATTAGAATTTTATCATATTATAAAACAGTTAGTTAAATGCATTGAACCGAAAAGGTTAAATTATGTTAAAACAATAGCATACGAAGATAATCAACATGAACTCAGCAGAAATCCGACAGACTTTTCTTGACTTTTTTGCTTCGAAAGGGCACCATATTGTTCCCTCAGCCCCAATGGTTATTAAAAACGACCCTACCTTGATGTTTACCAACGCCGGGATGAACCAGTTTAAAGATATTTTTCTGGGGCATGCCCCGGCCAAATTTCCAAGGGTGGCAGATACACAGAAATGCCTCAGAGTTTCCGGTAAACACAATGATTTAGAGGAAGTGGGCCACGATACTTACCATCACACAATGTTCGAAATGCTGGGCAATTGGTCGTTTGGCGACTATTTTAAAGAAGAAGCCATAGCCTGGGCCTGGGAATTGCTTACCGATGTTTACAAGATTGATAAAGATAAGCTATATGTTACCGTTTTCGGAGGTGACGAGGCGGATGGCATTCCGCGCGACATGGAGGCTTACAATATATGGAAAAAGTTCGTGCCCGAAGAAAGAATCCTGTTTGGTAGCAAAAAAGATAACTTCTGGGAAATGGGCGATACGGGTCCTTGCGGGCCATGCTCCGAAATTCACGTAGATATTCGGAATGATGAAGACCGCAAAAACCTGCCCGGTCGTGAAATGGTTAACAAAGGACATCCTCTGGTAATTGAGATTTGGAACCTTGTATTCATTGAATTCAACCGTCTTGCCAACGGAAGCCTACAAAAACTTCCTGCCCGCCATGTAGATACAGGTATGGGATTCGAACGCTTATGCATGGTTTTGCAGGGAAAACAAAGCAACTACGATACCGATGTTTTTCAGCCAATGATCAAAACCATTGCCACAATGGCGGGTCGGCGCTATGGCGACGACCCACGCGCGGATGTTGCCATGCGCGTGATTGCCGATCACCTCAGGGCAATTGCCTTTGCCATTGCCGACGGGCAATTACCTTCAAATAATAAAGGAGGATATGTTATTCGACGTATTCTGCGCAGGGCCGTCAGGTATGGCTATACCTTCCTGGGTTTCCGTCAACCTTTCATTTCGCTTCTAGTACCCCATCTCAGAGAGCAAATGGGTAACGTTTTCCCCGAACTTGTTGCTCAGGAAGAACTTATACGAAGAGTAGTTGCTGAAGAAGAAAGCAATTTCTTACGAACCCTTGAGTCAGGTATACAAAAATTTAATTTTTACCTGAATAATGCTCCAAAGCAAGGTACGATAGACGGAAATTTTGCCTTTGAGTTGTACGACACTTATGGCTTCCCCATTGATCTCACACAACTCATGGCTCGCGAACAGGGCTGGGAAGTGGATATGGAGGCTTTCCACACTAATCTTGAACAACAAAAAGAAAGATCGAGAGCAGCTGCTGCTGTTGATACTGACGACTGGGTAATTGTAAATAATGATGAATCGGAGACCACCTTCCTTGGATATGATACCCTCGAAGCCGAGGCTGAAATTGTGAAATTTAGAAAGGTTAAAACGGCAAAAAAAACTTTCTACCAGATTGTTTTCAACCGTACTCCCTTTTACGCTGAATCAGGCGGCCAGGTAGGTGATAGAGGATGGATGATTTCAGGAGAAGAAACCATTGAAATTGAAGATACCGTCAAAGAAAACAATTTAAGCGTTCATATAGTAACTAAGATACCTTCAGATATAACTTTACCCGTTGTTCTAAAGGTAGATTCTCGTAAACGATGGTTAACAGCCAATAACCATTCGGCTACACACCTCATGCATGCTGCCTTAAGAAGTGTTTTGGGCAATCATGTTGAACAGAAAGGTTCGCTGGTGGATGAAAAACGACTGCGATTCGACTTTTCGCATTTTGCCAGGCTTACCCCCGAAGAAATCCGTAAGGTAGAAGACCTTGTGAACGAAAAAATATGGGCAAATATACCTCGTGGCGAATGGAGAGAAATGCCCATGGATGAAGCCCGAAAAATGGGTGCAATGGCTTTGTTTGGTGAAAAATATGGAGATAAGGTCAGGGTAATTGCTTTTGATCCGGATTATTCGATTGAATTATGCGGGGGCACCCACGTTCCGGCTACCGGCCAAATAGGTCTTTTTAAAATTGTTTCGGAATCAGCCATTGCTGCCGGTGTTCGAAGAATTGAAGCCGTTACGGGTCCTGAGGCAATTCACTTTTTTAACAGTCATCTGGAAACCCTCGAAGAGGTGAAAACCCTTGTTAAAAATCCCGTTGATGCCATTAAAGGGGTACAAAACCTAATCGAAGAAAAAAACCGGCTTGAACAACAAATAGAAGAATTGAGAAAAGCCCTTACAGCAGGCTTGGTGGAAGAACTCCAATCCAAAATTGTTCACTTAAACGGATTCCATTTTCTGTCTGCCCGAATCGAAGGAGATGCGCAATTGGCCAAAGACATTCTTTTCAGACTTAAACAAAACATGATGCCTTTTGCCGGCATATTGGCTTATTTATCCAACGGCAAACCGGGCATTAGTTTAATCATTAGTGAAGAACTGGCGCAGAATAAAGGATGGAATGCAGGTCAGTTAGTTAAAGATTTTGCCAAAGAGATAAAAGGCGGAGGGGGTGGACAACCCCATTTTGCCACGGCCGGAGGCAGTTATCCTGAAGGCCTTGAAGCGGCACTTAACAAAGCCTTAGTCTTTTTTACTGCCTAAAGTAGCTCATCAAAATATCCCTCTTCTCTCACTGCATGGAAACGAATACTGCTTCCATGCAGTTTTTCTTTCCAGCGCTTGATGATGTATGCTGGAACATCAGGGCCCGCGATAACTGCCGAGGGTTGTAATGACTGAATGATAATAGAGGGATTCATTGAAACTTTACCCAATAAAAAAAGATAATCAGCCCTGCCCGTGAGAGGTTTGACAATGCTATCGCCATCAGCTACACAAATAATTCTCCCATTCCATTGAATGCATGAGTGTTTTTTAAGAACAGAAATATTATCAATTCCTTTATCGCCCAGCCAATCAAGCATCGCTTTATCGCCCAACATTTTAGCATCAGACAAGGCTACCGACCTGCCTTTCACAAGAATTAAACCATTTAAAGATTTAGACTGCGCTACAACAATTTGCCCTGCTTGATTTCTGCAAAAGAGCCATTGTGCAGGTTTTCTTGCCGAAATCGCCAGAATTAAAACCAATGCACTATAAAACAACCACTTACGCGAAAAATAAAAATAAAGCACAAGGAAAATTAAAAAACCATAAATACCCACACAAAGAAAAATATCTGGATACAGTCCTTTAATCACAGCCCCGGGTAAACCTTCAATTATGCTAACGCCAGTGTTCATAACTTTAAATCCCAAGGCCAGCACCCAACCTGTAATTTTCGCCAGAGGATAAATCCAGGAGGTAAGGAAAAACAATACTCCTAAAAACATACATACAAATGATACAGGAATAACCCACAGGTTGGTAAGCAAAAAATAGGAAGGAAACTGGTGGAAATAGAAAGTAGCCAAAGGGCCCGTTGCCAACTGAGCTGCAATTGAAACTGTGAGCAGAGCCCACACCTTGTCTAGAATTTTATTTTTAATATGAATGAGATGATAAAGACCTGGTTGTAAGCTCACAATACCCAAAACAGCCAGATACGATAATTGAAAACCAATCTCGAAAAGCAGGTAAGGATTAAAGAGGAGGATAAAAAAGGCAGATGCTGCAAGGGTATTATAAATACCTGTTCTTCGGCCTGCCATTTGTCCGATACTTAAAAACGAGAACATGGTTGCCGCCCTTATAACAGAAGCACTGAGGCCTGTAAGCATGGCATAAAACCAGATGATAACAATACAAAAAACACTCCGGATCAGTTTTCCTTTTTTCAATCGAAGCAGTGGAGTAAGAAGGACGCCTACAAACATGTAAATAATTCCTACATGCAATCCGGAAACGCACAATACATGCATAGCCCCTGAGCCAGAGTAAATCTGTCTGGTTTCGGAATCAAGAACGGAGGAATATCCCAGAAGCATCGCTGACGCAACTGCATATTCTTGTCCTTCAAGGCCATATTTCTTCATGACCCCAAGTATTTTCCCCCGCCACTTCGCAGCGGTCTGCCTCAAACTGAAACTTTCAGGAAAAGATACCTTTCTCCAAGTGCTATATTTTAAATATATTTGATAAAAAATCCCGCGGCGGTAGAGGTAATCCTTATAATTAAATCCTCCGGGCAGTGCCGGACCTGGTATAGTCAAAGGCGTTCCATAAAACAG
>DDBO01000002.1 GCA_002332755.1 Bacteroidales bacterium UBA2030
GTTACACAAGGTGGAATACATCCGGAGTACTTCCTGAGAGAGATTGGGGGGCAATTGTTTTACAATAATCCTTTCAATGTTGTAGCGGGCTGGGTGGCAATGATTGCCTTAATGCGAGGACATAACTACATAGACCAGGGAAAGGCGCGTTTGATACTTTTGTTTTCTTTGCCACTGATTTTGATATTCCCCGTGGTTTCTTTCTGGCGCGAAACACTTCCTCACTGGAGCGGTCCGGGGTATTATGGTGCAATGTTATTGGCCGCTGCATGGCTGGCTTCAAAAAACTCTATCAAAATACCTAATCTCATCAAACTTGCGCTCGCTTTAACCCTGATAGTTATTGTTGCGGGTATGGGCCAAATCAAAGGAGGATGGATTATCAAACCCGGGGGTGGAGATGGCTTCTTCAGGGGGAAAAAGGATTTTTCGCTCGACATGTATGGTTGGCGACAGGTGGCCCGCAAGGCTGTTCCCTTGATGGATTCGCTCGAGAAACAGGGCATTTTAAAAAGGGGGGCAGCTATGGTAAGTTTTCGTTGGTTCCCGGCAGCTAATTTAGATTACTATGTCGCTCGTCCCTCAGGACGTAAATTGCTGGCGTGCGGACCTCTTCATCGGATTCACCATTACCAATGGATTAATCATAAACGAGGGGGGCTGCAGCCCGGAGAAGATGCCTGGTATTTGGTACCTGGCCGTGATTACAGGAAGCCAGAGGATGTGTGCCCCGGTTGCTGGGAGGAGGTTATTCCGGTGGATACCCTGCCTGTTTTGAGAGGCAGGGATACGGTAATGTATTTCTTCCTTTATGGAATGAAGGGGTTTAAAACTTGCGAATCATTTCCCACTCCTCAGGCGAATTGAGGCAGAGCGGGCAGAGAATTCCGGCGCATACTGACATTGTATTTCCGCAAAACCTGCAGTGTAATTGCCCTGCTGGAAGACATCGAGGCGGTATTCAAAGATATGTTTGCCTTCGGGTAAGAAATAGATGAAGAAATGGGTGACCTCGTCGCGGGTGCTCTGGTAAAAGCTCATACCCCCCTGCCACCGGTATCCGGAGATTACATCTACAGGTTCAGTCCCCGAGGCATGGTAATCCTTCAGATGCACATATTCCATGCTTTGGTCGTTTTCCAGCACGAGCCGCACTACTAAACGATCGCCGGGTGCAAGCATAACTTCATCCACGGGTTTAAGTTGTGTTCCTTGGGGTGTTTGGCGTTCAACAAAGACTTCCTTGCGAAGGGTCATCCCTCCTGCAGAGGAAGTTGTTTGGTCCATATCGGTTTCATATTGAGCATAAATTCCTGCCCAGCACATAGAGCGACCGGGATTTGATATTTTGATTGGATCCACCCCATCTTTTACCGCCTCGGGTGTCAGGGAAGTTTTAAAATAGCCTGTACCCGCTTCGGTTGGATTAATCGATACGGGCTGACCGCCTACTTCCACTTTGGGAATGGTAATGTTGCTCAACAGGTTCTCGCCCCTTAGCATCAAGGCTGCAATAGCGTCAAGGGTTGCTGTATTATTGTCCCACATTTGGGTGCGTTTGTTGTAAATGAGCCATTGTTTCATGGCCTCTAATTCTTCGGGTTTTCCACCGGCAAGTGTGAAGGCCTCAATCATAAGGGGCTGAGTGTAGATGCCCGACTCATACCAATACGGGCGACCCGGGCTAGCCCAATACATGCCCTTGACAGGATCATGCAGTGCTCTGTCGCGCAATGAACGCATGATGCGGTCGGCTGTTGTTAATTCATCATTTTTAACCAGTATTACCGCAAGCATTCCCTGTTGTGCGACAGGCAGGTTTTTCCATGATTCTTTGGCCATTTTTAGATAGTGTTGTTGCATGGGCTGATATTTTTCATCGAGGCTGAATTCATTGCCCCATAGTGCCCTTACATAAAGCCAGTAAATGGATAGAGGGGAAAGTGTAATTTCCTCTTTGCCTTGCTTTTGCTTAAGCCTAAGAGCTTCCTGATATTCTTCCCATTCTCGTTGGTCGAGGTAGCTTATCGAGGCTGTTAGCAAGGGTTTTAGTTGTGTAAAGTCTTCATCGTTTAAGGCGTTGTAATTGTGGAGCCGGGCAAATCCTTTGATGATTTCCAGTGTAATAAATCGGGAGTCGGGCATGCCTTTGAACCAACTGAACCCCCCGTTGGGCAGCTGAAGTTCTTTTAGCTTTGCCAAACTTCTCCTGCATAAATCTTCCATGTGGTTTTGGTCGATCCACTGGGAGAGCTTGGCTTTGCGTAAGCTTTCAGCGTTGGCATCGTTCAAAAAGGGCGTTTCTGTAATGTCTATATTTTTCAAATCTTTGTTTTTCAATAAGGCCGATCGGAGTGCTTCAGGTTGGAATTTGCTCCATGTCTCAATCGTTTTCCGGATAGCAGGATTTTGTTGAAGGATATGAAGTCCGAGTTTCTGCACGTACCAGGTTTGAAACCAAGCCTGGGCCGATTCCCACTGAGGTTCGTCGAACCAGGGAAGTGCCTGAACGGCGTACCATGCGGGATTACCCGTAATTTCGAGGGTAAGATGTGTTTGTGAACCCTGAAGGGTCTTTATCCCTGTGTTTATAGTCTTTTCACTTCCGGCCGGGATGTACAAAGGCCAGGTGCTTATGGTCGGTTTTCTTGAAGATAAGACGGGCAATAGCGTTTCTACTCCATCGGTGTGTTGACCTGCTGTTGCTATTATGCGGTAGGAAATAATGCCGGGTTGCTTGGGAGCGATGAGTGTCCATGCGACATTTGCGCTTGCACCTGCTTCCAACATGAGGGTTTTAAGAGTATCATCCCGAGTGAGGGTTAAGCATTGGCCCGTAAGCGCGTTTTTTGGGCTCAAACTGACTTTAACTTCGCAGGGTTGCTCTGTCAGGTTGACTATTTTGGCTGGAAATTCGAGGGTGTCGCCTGTATGAAGGAAACGGGGAGGGTTGGGTACTACCATCAAAGGCTTGCGTGTTTCTATAGTCGTTTCGTAATATCCAACTGCTATAGAGGTATCATGCGCCAACAATCTGAGCCTCCAGCGAGTTAAGGCGTCAGGCATGCGGGTTACAATTGTAAACTTGCCATCAGGGCCGGCTTCGAGGTGGGGTAAAAATAATGCGGTTTCTCTGAAATCTTCTCTGGGAATGTTTTTTTCTGATGCTTCGTCGCTTTCTTGCCCCGGAGTAATTGGGGATTCCGATTCCTGAATATTGGCAACATCTTCGCTGACAGCCATTTTATTGGCTTTAAGCATACCCCCTCTGGCCAGGTAAAAAACGCCTCTTTCTTCTATAATCAATGATGTGGGATATCCAAAGAAGTTGAAGCTGTCGAAACCGAAAACGGGTGTCTGCTTTATAGGGTGTTCATTTTCTCTGAAATCAAGAACATTTGGCATACTCCATTGCCAGTGCGGTTTCCACGTGGGAAATCCATAATGTGAGTTGTATGGATAAAAGTTCCATTCTGCCTTGCGGAATGCATCCAATGAGGCATCATAC
>DDBO01000003.1 GCA_002332755.1 Bacteroidales bacterium UBA2030
TGTCGCTGGTTCGATTCCGGCCAACACCACGTTAAAAGGGCCTCAATCCGGGGCCTTTTTCTATTTTATAAGTTGTACTAATAATTTTGGAATCTCTTCAATTGTTACTACATAATCTGGTTGAGTCGCTTTCATAACAGACTCGGGCATTACGGGCACTTGTGCTGTTTTAGGATCCTGAACAATAACAATACCTCCCATTTTTTTAATCAGTGCTGCACCAGCAGCCCCGTCTTGGTTTGCCCCCGTAAGAACAACAGCAATTACTTTCCCTTTAAATGCATAAGCGGCTGATTCAAACAAAACATCAATAGATGGGCGGGAATAATTCACTTTTTCATCTACTGTAAGCGAAAGTGTTAGATCGTCTTCCACCAGAAGGTGATAATTGGGAGGGGCAACATAAGCTATGGCCGGCTTAATCTTTTCCTTTTCATTAGCTTCTTTTACTTTAATTTGTGATAAAGAATCGAGATGCCTGGCCAAAAAGTTATCACTTGTGGGAGCTATATGTTGTACTATTAAAATGGGTGCTTTGAAATTAGATGGTACAGCAGGCAAAAGTTTTGAAAGCGCTTCCATTCCTCCGGCTGAGGTACCTATTACCACTGCTTTTATTACTGAGCGATGCGACATTTCTGATTCCTGTTACGGGTTATTTCTGCCTGATAGGGAAGCTTTCTTCGAAATTGTATCCTTTTTTGAATATCTTTAAGTGAGTATTAATAGGTTGAAAGTATTTACCATAGGATGAAATTGTTAAATTCTCTTTGGTACCTAATGCAAGAATACCTCCAGGTATTAAACTTTCCAAAAAGAGTCGAATAACTCTGTCTTGTAATTCTCTGGTGAAGTAAATCAGCACATTTCGACAAAAAATAAGGTTAACTTCAGCAAAAACGCTGTCTGTAACAAGGTTGTGCTCGGCAAAGACTATGTTTCTGCGTAAAGTTTTATCAAGAATTACCATATTGTAATCCGCATTGTAATAATTGGAAAAAGAATCTTTTCCTCCCGCTTTCTGGTAGTTATGGGTATATTCTCTAATCTTGTCGATTGGATAAATTCCTTCCCGAGCGATTTTTAAAACTTTCGGATTAAAGTCGGTGGCATAGATTTGCGCTTTTTCAAGCAATCCTTCTTCTTTAAGCAGAATAGCCATGCTATAAACCTCTTCTCCGGTTGCACATCCTGCGTGCCATATCTTGAAGAAGGGGTAGGTTTTAAGAATTGGAATCACTTCTTCACGGACTGCTTTATAAAATTCCGGATCGCGAAACATTTCCGTGACATTTATGGAAAGATCGGAAAGGATAACCTGAAGAAAAGCCAGGTCATTCAATACTTTATGAATCATTTCTGCTATATGGGGCAATCCTTCAAGTCTCATCCTGTGCAGCAAACGTCGCCTCACATGGGCATGGCTGTAATGACGAAAGTCGTACCCATACTTTTGATAAAGGGCCTCAAGGAAAAGCCTTATTTCGATATTCAGACTGTCGCTTTCTTCTTCCTGATATGTTTTATTCATGGGTATGGCTATCTTTACTTTGAGAATTTCAGTATTCTACAAATGTAAAAAAACAAAGGCGGATTTTGGTCCGCCTTGCCATAAATTTTATGTATGACTTTATTTTACAATAACAGTTATTCTGTTATTCTTAATTTCTGCTATACCAGAGGAGACTTCAATGGTATGAACAGAATTATCGTTCATGGTAATTTTGATTGTCCCGTGTGATAGCAACGCGACCATAGGTGCGTGGTTTTCGAGTACGCCAAAGCTTCCATCTTTACCTGGGAATACCACGCTTTTGACGTTCTCGAAAGAACCTTCTGATTTCTCGGGTGATATAATTTCAAGATGCATGACGGTAAGGTTTAGACTGAAGCTAACATGGCTTTGCCTTTCTCAATTGCTTCTTCAATGGTTCCTACGAGATTAAATGCAGCTTCAGGGTATTCATCCACTTCTCCGTCAAGAATCATATTGAAGCCTTTAATCGTATCTTCAATAGAAACCATTGTTCCTTTGATTCCTGTGAATTGTTCTGCCACATGGAAAGGTTGAGAAAGGAAGCGTTGAACCCTTCGAGCTCGGTGGACAATTAGCTTGTCTTCTTCTGAAAGCTCTTCCATTCCAAGAATTGCAATAATGTCTTGGAGCTCTTTGTAGCGTTGGAGAATATTTATGACGCGTTGGGCTGTTTCATAGTGTGCTTTGCCAACAATTTCTGGTGTAAGAATTCTTGAGGTAGAATCAAGTGGATCCACTGCAGGATAGATACCTAGTTCAGCAATTTTACGGCTGAGAACCGTTGTGGCATCTAGATGTGCAAATGTCGTAGCTGGAGCCGGGTCAGTAAGGTCATCTGCGGGTACGTAGATAGCTTGCACCGAAGTAATCGAGCCTCGTTTGGTTGAGGTAATCCTTTCCTGCATCAATCCCATTTCAGTAGCTAAGGTGGGCTGATACCCTACGGCTGAAGGCATACGTCCAAGCAGTGCTGATACTTCACTACCTGCCTGTGTAAACCTGAAAATGTTATCTATAAAGAAAAGAATATCTCTCCCTCCGGTTTCTTCATCACCATCACGGAAGTATTCAGCAAATGTAAGCCCTGAAAGAGCAACTCTTGCTCTTGCCCCGGGAGGTTCATTCATCTGACCAAACACCAAGGTGGCTTGCGACTTTTTCAGTTCATCCATATCAACCTTTGATAGATCCCATCCGCCTTTTTCCATGTCTTTAATGAAATCTTCTCCATAACGGATAACCCCGGAATCAATCATCTCTCTGAGAAGATCATTTCCTTCTCTGGTCCTTTCTCCAACACCACCAAAAACTGATAGCCCCGAGTATCTTTTGGCAATATTGTTAATAAGTTCCATGATAATCACCGTTTTGCCAACGCCTGCTCCACCAAATAAACCAATTTTTCCTCCTTTGGCGTAAGGTTCAATCAGGTCGATTACTTTGATACCCGTGTAGAGAATTTCAGTGTTGGTGGTTAATTGCTCGAATTTGGGCGGCTCACGATGTATAGGGTATAATTTATCGGTCTTAATTTCCGGAAGCCCATCAATGGTTTTGCCAATAACATTAAATAAGCGACCCCTGACATCATGACTTACGGGCATACTGATTGGACGCCCCATTGGAATAACTTCCATCCCACGACGCAGGCCGTCTGTTGAGTCCATTGCGATCGTTCGGACGGTAGATTCACCTATTTCTTGTTGGCATTCCAAAATTAGCTCTTCACCATTGTCTTTCCGGATGGAAAGAGCTTCGTGAATATCGGGTAATTCAGCATCCGATTCAAATGCCACATCTATTACCGGGCCAATGATTTGAGCAATTTTCCCGGCTTTTTTAGTTTTGGTTGCCATTGGTTTTATCTTTCTTGGATTTTTCTAATAAAAACAACACTTCTGATTTGTATTTGTTTGTAAGGCAAACTATTAGAAGAGCTTTTTGTGAAAAATCAATAGAAGTATTACTCCTATTGTAATCGAGGAATCAGCTATATTG
>DDBO01000096.1 GCA_002332755.1 Bacteroidales bacterium UBA2030
CTGATTAAACTCTTTATTGAATTGGGTAAAAGCCCCAATAGAGGCAATTTGCTTTTCTGTCATGCCAATACCCTCATCATTAACCGTAATGTAGAGTCTGTGGTGATCGGCACCGGCTACAACTTTAACATGAGAGCGCCGTGGTGAATAGAGTAACGCATTTTCAACCAGTTCATCTACAATGGTCTTAAGGTGTTCGCAACTGATTCTGGCTTTTACGTTGGCATCAACGACAATGAAAAGATCTTCGCTTCGATTCATATTTGTCGCTATTTGCTGAGCCGAGCGCTTAATGATTTCCGAAGGATTTTCACATCCGGTCTTTTTCAGGTCTTCTACATCCCTTGTCTTATAGGTGAGAGCTTCAAGCTCGTAAAAAAGCATGGTTTTTCTTACGATTTTATTGAGCTTTAGTCCTGCTTTATAAACCAGCGACATGAGCTCGGCAATTTCCGGTTTTTCCATGTTTGGGTATTCGGTCATTACCATTTGCGAAAATCCAATAATGGCTCTCAGGGGCTCATGAATAACGCTGGCTACAGGCATGCCCAGGTTGCGTGTAAGTTCCTCGAGCTTTTCTTCGCTGCGCTTTTTAAATTCTTCAGCTTTTTTCAACCTTGTGTTGACACTTGTCATGAGTTCATCAATAGTAAAGGGCTTGGAGATATAGTCGTCGGCGCCCAGAGCCATACCCCGGCGAAGGTCTTCACGCGTATTTTTGGCTGTTAAAAAAATGAAAGGGGTAGTGCTGGTAAGTACTTTTTTACGGAGTTCCTCCAGTACTTCGTATCCATCTTTGCCCGGCATCATAATGTCGCAGAGAATCAGATCAGGTTGTACTTTATCTGCCATGCTGATGCCAATTTCACCATTTTCGGCTTTGAAAACCTCAAAACCCTCAGTTTCCAGGATTTCTGCGATGTTTTCTCTTACTTCGTTTGTATCTTCTATAACCAGAATTTTTTTAGCCATAAGGAGATATGATTTTATTCAAAATTAAGAATTTTCAGGAGTTCTTCGTGTTTAAAAGGTTTAGTGATATAGTCGTCCATTCCTGCCTGCAAGCAGCGAACACGGTCGTCGGGGTGAGCTTCGGCAGTAAGTGCTACAATGCGGGTATGTCCACGGGAGGGCTGCAGGCGTTCCAGCTCTCTGATCCGCCGGGTTGCCTCCAAGCCATTCATTTCGGGCATAAGTATGTCCATGATAATAAGATCGAACTTTTTTTCGATGAATTTCTGAACGGCAATAGCACCGTTGGATGCGGTTTCAACGCTGTGCCCCAGTCGTTCCAGGGTAGCCACTGCTACTTTTTCGTTGATGAGGTTGTCTTCGGCAAGAAGAATTCGGAGCTTAAAGGGTTCGCCGCTTCCCATTTTTGCGGTTTGAGAACTATCAGCGCCTTTCACAAGTACAGCCAATGCCTGATATAAGTCATTCAATTTTACGGGTTTACTGATAATGGTCTGGAAAGGCCTCGTCGGGGCATCCTGCGAAGTGAGTACATCGGGGGTTCCGCAGAGTTGAATAATATTGGGTTGGTTGTAAATGGGGTTTGTTTTTAAAAGGCGGGCAAATTGAGTGCTTTCTTCTTTGGCTTCATCCTCTGAAATGATTACAACCTGATAGGGATCTCCCTGGTTGCTCGCTATCTCCAGGAGGGAGAGTGCTTTTTCAATTGTATCCGCTTCTTCAAACCTCACTTTAAAATACTGCAGGTATTGCCTGTAGATAGCCCTTGAACCGCCGTTGCCGTCGATGAGCAGAACTTTTAAACTGCTTAAAGGGGTGAGTTGGGAACTGTATTTTTTCTGAGTGTCAGTAACATCTTCAAAAATCAGGGAAAACCAATAGGAATTGTTGAAGCCTGGTCTGCTTTCGATGGCTAAGGTGCCTCCGAGTAGCTCAACTATCCGGCGGGCCATGCCAATTTTCAACCGGTTTGAAGGATCAAGATAATCGAGGAAGGAGGTTTCTTCGTATGAGGTTTCCTCAGAATCAATCCGTATATACGATTGAAGTTCCTCTTCCGAAAAAGGTTTTCCTGTGTCGGCGATATGAATCTTAAGCTCAACTTTGCGGTCAAAGCGTCGTACAAGATCTACCTGAACCATAATTTCCCCTTTTGAGGTATGGTAGAGTGAGGTCTTTAACAAATTGAGCAGGAGCAACCTCAAGCGCATGAGGTCACCTTTGAGGTAAAATGGGATTCGTGTATCGATATTTGTGTTGAAAATCAGGTGTTTTTGATTGACCTTTTCCAACAATAAATCACTCACATCTCCCACTACTTCATGAATGGAGAACACAGAATCGCGCGCAATGACCGAAGGCTTTTCAAAGGCATAGAATTCCATCAGGTCGGTAATTACAGCCGTCAATTGATTTGAAGAAACAGAAATGAGATTTACGTATTCCTGCTGTTTCTCTGTAAGTTCAGTTTGTTTAAGTAATTCTGTAATTCCAATAATCCCGTTAAGCGGGGTTCGAATATCATGACTGACCGTGCGGAAAAACTTTTCAATTATCTCTTTACTCTTTTGCTCCTTAGCCTTCAGCTTTTTCGAGGCTTCTTTATATTTGCGACGGCAAGCCTTACGGTCGCGGTAACTCAGGAAAAGAAGGAGTATGATAATACCAATACTGACAAGCCCAATCATTTCATTTTGATGAGTCAGTGTTTCCATTCTTCAAAAAGTATTTCAATTTTCAAGTCTTACTAAACAGGCTTAAAGATAGTAAAATTATAATCTCCAATTTCCTTTTGCAAATTATATACCTGCTTTACTTTACAGCTTCACTAATGCAGCTTAGATTTCCATTTTGCCGCCTTTTTTCAGGAATTTGTTGGGTGTTATTTATAATTCATTGATTAAAAGCAATTTGTAATATTGTTATTTAAATGAAGGATTCTCTTTAATCTCAAGCGACTTATGCGAGCAAGTCGCAATGTTTTTTTTTTTATTCATTAAAAATGGAAAAAGTGTTCAAAAAAAGCAAAAAAGCCGGAATAAATCCGGCTTTAGCACAAACCAATCACCACAAATCGTCTGTCAGAAGAAACGAATGCTACCACTTCCCATTTTGCTAATCTGGCGGTCTTTGGGGTTGCCCTGGATGATGACATCACCCGAGCACATCAGCTTAACTTTTGCAACCTGTGTAGCCCAGGTTTTAACGTCCCCTGAGCCCTTAACATCCAGGGTTACTTTTTCGGCTGGCATATTCAATGTGTTTATATCGCCCGATGCATAGCTGTCAATTTTTAGATTCGCTGTTTTACCTTCCAGTCGTATATCCCCGGAACCAAAGCAGGAGAGGATGGCGTTTTCGAGTTGCATTTTGCTTCCTTCAAAATCTCCAGACCCATGTATTCCCAGGATTAAGGTTCCTCTTACACCCGTAAGGGTAACATCTCCCGAACCATTGATAGAGGCATCGAGGTTTCCTCCATCCATTTCAATGCGTGCATCGCCGCTACCATTGATGCGCAATTTAAGGTTCTGGCTTCGTAATGGATTTTGGGTGGTAAGGTCGCCAGAGCCATTAATTTCAATTTCTTCCAGATTACTTACCGTTATCCATACCTTGAGCCTTTTTATTTTTTTGAATGGCCTTACATTGTGCATGTCTACAGTCAAAGTGTTTCCTGTAATGGTGGTTTTAATTTCCCCAATCACGGAGGCATCAGCTTCGACGACTATCTCATTGTTATTACCTTGCTGGAGCAAAATGTCGGCTGAGCAGTTGTTTACAATACGGGTGAAAGCACCTGAAGGTCGGTTTTCCTTGAGTACCTGAACCTGGCCGTGTGTAGATAGCACCGCAAAAACTATGGACAAAACTAACAGTGCAGGCTTTACAATTACTTTTTTCATGAAGCGTTTTGTTTAATTTCTTACTCCATTTAGACTAAAAATCTTCTGAAAAGTTACATCCGGAATCAAGTCGGATGAATATTTTAAATTTGCCGAAAAAAGTGGCACTCAAGGAAAGTTTTGAAAAGTCGGGAAATGTGTTGTTTCGGTACCGAAGCTTTATTCCTGTATTAATTTTATTGACCACATTTCCAGTAATTGCAATAACCCCTGACAACGACCAGGCTTCTTTATTCAATATGGTGTCAGTGGCTCTTTCATTGGCGGGCATATTTGTCAGAGCTTATACCATCGGCACCACACCCCGGGGTACCTCAGGCCGAAATACCCAAAAGCAAGTTGCAGAGTCTCTTAATACGAATGGTATTTATTCACTGGTTCGGCATCCCCTTTATTTAGGCAATTACCTGATGTGGGCCGGCTTGGCTCTTTTTACTTACAATATTTGGTATTTTATTGTGATTTCCCTTATATTCTGGATTTATTACGAGCGAATTATGTTTGCCGAGGAAGCCTATCTCAGGGGTAAATTTGGCGGTGCGTTTGAGGAGTGGTCCAGTCGGGTTCCCGCCTTTATCCCTCGCTTGAAGGGTTTCCAGCCTCCGACAATGTCATTCTCTGTAAAATCGGTGCTTAGGCGCGAATATTCGGGTATTTTGGCCCTTGCTGCAGTATATTTTGTTATCGATTATTTCAGGCTGTGGATAATGGAAGCACCCCTATTGGGTTGGAGACCCACATCCGTTGTTCTCGTAATTACGGCCTTGTTGGCCCTTGTGCTGAGAAACCTGAAACATCATACCCGACTTCTGAGCGAGAGCAACAGGAGCTAAAAATAAAAAACCCGGCTTTCGCCAGGTACCAGTTTTGCGGGAAAAAGGCTGTTGCTATCGGATTTCTTCGAGTGCTATTTCAATTTTTTCCGCATCTTTTTTTACCTCGATATTCTCCAGGAGGCTTTTATGATAAGATATCATCGAACATACCAGGGTATATTGCCCGGGGGAGAGGCCTGCTATTTCGAAATTACCGTCGAGGTCGGTGAAGGCTTTGATACCTGGTACATCCACCGTTATCTCTGCACCTGCAAGACCTTCGCGGGTATCTATATCCACAACCCGGCCTTTTATTGTGATGGATTGGACCGAAGTCTCTTTTTTCTTGATGGGACCTTCGTTACCTGCTATCAATTGAAAAGATGCAAAAACAATAACTATGGTGAATAAAGCACTTAATCTTTTCATGGCAAACATATCTGTGATTTGACGCTGCAAAAGTAGAATGTACGGTTTGCGATGCTGTTAATCCTGTTTTATATCAATATTAATTTATCGTAAACAAAAGGGACGGGTGATTTTCGTAAGTTTGTTGAAGCGAAAAAACAGAACAAAAAATGTCAATAAGGCTGTTTAGAAGGAAGCATGTAAGGGTTTTTACCTTTTGGGGCTGGCTTGTAATGACAGGGCTGGTAATTTTAGTGTTCTACACCCTTTTGGTGAAAATTGGAGGCTGGCTTTCTTACCAGGATCCTCTTCCTGATGCTGAGGTTTTGGTAGTAGAGGGATTTTTGCCGGATTATGCATTACAACTGGCTGCTGTTGAATTCGAAAAAGGGAACTACAAATATGTAGTCACTACCGGTATTCCGTTTACCAATGGTATAGGATTTTGTGCATACAGCAATTTTGCCGATCAGGCGAGGGCTGTCCTTATTCAATTCGGAATTCCTGCAGAAAAAGTCTTTAGTGCACCCACACATGAAGCCTACCGCGATCGCACTTACGCCTCGGCTGTGGCTCTCAGAAAGTGGTTTTTGGATAACGGGAAGTTGCCTGCATCGTTCAATATGTACTCGATGGGGGCACATGCTGCGCGCAGCAGTTACCTCTATAAGCAGGCGTTCAGAGATACAGGGGTAAAAATCGGGGTTTTAAATGCTCCTGATCTTACGTTGGATAAAAAACATTGGTGGAAAAATTCAAAGGGCTTCCGAACCGTTCCGGTAGAAGCCCTGGGGTACCTCTTTGTAAGGTTGTTCTTTAAACCTTACTAAATTTCGTAATTAAGACCCTCCACCAATTCTGCCCAACAATTTCTGTATATCGCTTTCAATGTCTTTTCTGATTTTCATTTCGTGAGCCAACTGTTGCTGCAGGGTTTCATTCTCCGATTTCCAGCGTAGAATTTCTGCGTTTAAACTTTCTATTTGAGCATTACTACCTGTGGCTGTCTCGAGTTTTTGCTCCAGAAGCTGCTTTTCCTGCTTGACGCGTAATAATTCAGAATCGATGTTCTCAAGCCTGTCGCGAAGGTTTTTAATACTTTGCATGCTAATGTTTAACTCGGCTGTCAGACGATCTTTTTCAGAAATCAGGAATTTGTTTCGTTCGTCTGCTTCGCGAAGTTTGTCCTGGGTTTGTATGAGTAATTGCTGTGCCTTTTGTAGTTCAAGTCTGTATTTTTGGAGGTTTTCTCCTTCCTGATCAGCTGAGGCAGTTGCTGGCAGCTCTTCGAGGGCTTTTTTCAGGCGTTTTACTTCATCTTCGAGGCGCAAGATGGTTTGTTTGGCCTGCATATTTTCCGATTTCAAAAGGTTGTTTTCTGTTATCAGTTCCGTTGAGGGAAACGATGGCATCGCAGGAGCAGGCGCTGATTTAAGTTCATCTAATTCTGTTTTTAATTTCTGATTTTCAATAACAAGTTTGTCGCGTTCTTCCATCAGGAAAATTTGATCTTGCCGGCTCGAAAGAATAGATTTATTAAGCTCTGCAATTTGTGCCATCAGGTGGCGCCGGTCTTCCGATACCTGATTGAGAATAGCGTTAAATTCTTCCAGTTTCTTTTCACATTCGTTTTGTTTGTTAGTGGCTTCAGTGGCAGCATCTTCACTTTCTTGTGCCCTTGCATGGGCTTTGTTAGCTTTACGCAGCATTAAAAGAGCAAAAATCCCGGCAAATATCATCATCAGGGAAAGCCCCAAAAGGACAAGATAGTCTTTGGGTGACATAAACTTACCTCGGTAGGGCGGGGCCATCTTCAGGTATTCAATTCTTCCCTTGAGCCGCTGAATGCTGTCGAGCAGTTGTTGTGGATCCTGCCCCGACGAATATTTGGTCAGTTCATCCAACATAGCAGCTATAAGAACACTATCGGCCTGTATAACCCTTTTTTGCTGGTTGTTGAGGGTTATCAGATTGTTGAGTGTGCGAATTTTTAGCGAATCCTGATACTTCATCAACACCAGATATTCCATCTCTCTCGCTTTTAGCCTGGCATTTATAAGGCTGTCCTGAGCCGCCGATGTAATTGGATAAGACAGAAATAAAATGAGGGAGAGAATAGCTAATCTCTTTTCCATGCCATTTTTTTTAATGAAGGCTGTTTTTACAAAAGTAATATTTTTGCAAAAGCTGTTAGCGGTGTAAGGGAATTAAATTGAAGATTTTATGAGGAAATTGTTGCCGGTAATTTTTATCTTTTTGATTTTCAATGGAAGCGCTCAGGTGTTTCAATTGAAGGTGAAGCTTAACGGCGGAAAGGATCAATTATTAATACTTGCCAATTATTTTGCTGATAAACAGTATATTACCGATACTTTAAAAAGAGATAAAAGCGGTTGGTATGTACTGGAGGCCGATTCGATATTGCCCGGAGGATTGTACATTGTAGCAGGT
>DDBO01000227.1 GCA_002332755.1 Bacteroidales bacterium UBA2030
GTGAGGCCGGATTCGTTGACATATCTTGCTTTTGCAAGAATTGATGTTTTATAAAAAGACTCCAACATATCGGCCATTCGTTTTCTAAGTATGAACGTGCCGTCCTTTTCATCATACCAACCTCTGGGACCAAACATATCTGCCTTACCTATTTCCATTTCGGCATATTGAAGCGCCATTCGCGCTGTTTTTACATGCAGCAGAAAAATACTATCACCTGCTACTGCAGCCTCAGCTTTGTCGAAATACTCATTATATGCAGCCATATTATTTGCCGAAAGGAAGGTATTGGCATACAAAACAGGTGGGCCATAAATATCGAGCCACTCTCCTGTTTTTAAAATTTCCTCCTGCATATGATAGATATAGCGTCTTATCCAGTACCCTGCTTTTCCATAATACCCCTCCGTGAATTCATAAATCAGACTATCCACATCAAGGTCAGGATTCCAGAGTAGTTTAGCCAATACATAGCTTTTCAATTCCGACATTTCATGCCCTGTTGCAGTATTGGATTGCTGAAAATGCTGATGAATGCCGTTTTTCACAAAGAGCTGAATGTTGGGCTGCAGAACATGTAAATTGGGAAAGGGACTGATGCTGTGAGCAAAATCTACAGTATAATCCCACAAGTAAATATTGGAGGTCAGCTTTCCCCATCCTTCCATATCGTTCAAAAAGGAAGTGCTGGTAGGATCAGTCGCTATGGGTTTGCTGCGGTTGAGCTCGATCGTGCATAACATAATTTGAACATTGGGTGCCGGTTTTGTCTTTTGGGGTGCTTTCCGGCTGTACTCATATGCCAGGGTAGAGATCGTTTTATCCGGAAAATGTTTAGCCACCTCATTCACAAAGCGTATAATTGGACCAGCCGGACTACCCTCTTCTTCAATTATTTTTTTGCAATGTTCACATTGGCAATAAGAAAAATTATCGTTTTGGCTTACCGACCAAACCATCTTGTCGGGCTGCTTTGCCATTTCCTCCTTTAAACGCTTAATCACCAAATCCAGCACCTTAGGATTAGAAAGGCAAAGCTGGTCGATAATCCGTTTACCATTCATCCAGGCGAAGTATTCAGGATGAGAGGCGAAATACTCCTGCCAGGGAACGAGGCGATTGAAGGTATGTACATAATATCCATCAGCAAACATATCCTGAATGGTATGCAAGCGATGGAAATCCCTATAGTCGGGATAATTGTATGCAAAAGTTCCATGGACATTACGGTAGGTATTCGGGGAAGTACCAAACAAGACAGTCTGCGGAAGCGTAAGACTACCGCTTTGAGGTATGACCACATAATCGGGGCTGTAATATCTAACTTTCCAGAAGCGCTCCAGAATTTCAGTTATTCCATATATGCATCCTTTGCCACTGCCCCCTTCAACGATTATTTGCGTAGGCCGGATTAAAATTCTGTAATCATCTGCTTTTGACAGCAGTGATGTCGTATGAATGATTATTTTCTTCCCACCCGATGTTTTTGATGTTTTGACAATTGGCAATCTTTTGCTTGTAATCTTTTCAATATGATAATCCAAAAATTCAGCGGCTCTCTCTTCCTCGGCCGTAGGATGGGCAGGAATGCAAATTCGCCATTCACTTTTTCCATTTTTAACTAAAAATACCGAATCGGTAGCTGCAAAAGCCTTTATTCCATGGAAAAGGCCCAGACTAATGAAGGCAAAAAGAATGAAATTTTTCTTCATTTGATTATAATTTTAAAAAAAGCGGATTCATAGGGATTTAATAAAGAATTAGCCTCAGATAAAAAATTACCGTTGGCATCACAGCGAACCATTTGAATAGAATAGGTTTTTGTTAGTGTTTCGGGTTCAAAAAGAACTTTCTGGCCGGCTATCTCTCTCACATGCATGAAAAGGCAACCCTCATCATCCAGCGGTTTCATATCGACCAGCATCACATGGGCAGGCCAATTACTAAATATGGAAAACTTATCTTCCGGCTGATCCTTTCCGCCTCCCGGAATTACACGACTTAAAAATGGCACCTTATTTTCTGCACCAAATCGTGCAGCAGTCGCTTGAGAAGCATCGGCAGAGGTTGTAAGGGTATATGTCCATTCATGAGTGCCCATTTGGTAAGCATTGAAATTTGTAGTCCAGTAATTATTCATGGGCCATGAATACCTATAAAGAGAAGCTGGTTTGGCGTCAGCCTTATAACGACCGGTGTTTATGCCGCCGAATTGCATTAGAGGGATATCATTTGAAGAAAGAATGAGTTGCTTGTTATTGTCATAAATGCGTGCATAAGTCTGAACAGTATTCCAATCGTTGGCTGAGCCTGGGATTTGATCGATGCCTGGTCTGATTTCCCCGCCTTGAACATCAAAAGCAAGGTTTCCCCCCTCAAGATCGAAGGGGAATGCTATATAAATCCCCTCAGGTTCAGTTACCAGTTTCTTCTCCAGGTGATAGACGATTTCTATGCGAGGGAAAGATTTGTAAAGTCTATATTCGGTTATTAATCCTCCGGGAACCATTGCAGCAGGAGTGGAAGCCCTGAAACGGAAAGCATCGAAGAGTTCACCCGGCTGAAAACCCTCAAACCACACAGTATCAGGAAGACGACGCTGGTAATTGTCAAGTTTGAAGCTTTCCATTTGTGAACGATTTCCCAATGTCTCATAAATAAAGGCTCCCAATCCTGTACTATCGTCTGAAGCAATCCATTCATGCCCACTACATTTATCGAAGAGGCTTCGCACGGTACCCCTAAGTGTATCGAAACCAATTTCGTAGCATTGATTCTCAATAATCTTGTTTACCCATACATCAAATGCCGCATAACCGGGTGAACTCCCG
>DDBO01000155.1 GCA_002332755.1 Bacteroidales bacterium UBA2030
AGAGAACGTTACTCTTATCGAAGAAAAACCCAAAGGCAAAAGAGGGCGCCCCACCAAAAATCCCGAAGAGAAAGTCCTCAAATCCAAAGCAAAAGGCCCAAAAAACAAGGGGGCAAAAACCAATACCCGTGGCAGAAAGACCGTAACCCCGGAATTAGATATTCCCTACACCGATTTCATTCTGGCCAAACTGGCAAATGCCACGCAAGCCATGGGAGCAAAGGACCTTATTACTCTTATGAGAGATGAGTATAAACTTGAAGATAAGGGATTGCTTAAAAAAGCCGAAGCGAGCCTGAGGTCGAGCCTTTCGGGGCTTAAGAAAAAATCAAAAATCTCTTGGTTTAAGAGTGATGCCGGTATCGACAAGTATTACCTTGCCCAGCCCATGAATAATGAAACTGAAGCACAACCCACTGCAGAAAATCCAGGCGTTGAAGAATAAGTATTTGGGATAGCAGTAAGACGGGGAATATATATTATTTCCTTCACTTAATTCTAAAAGTCGGCACCTGCCGGCTTTTTCCATTTTTACAATGAATCAATTCTTCCGGTAAAGAGGATGAAACTTCATCATGGTCTCGCGAAGAAAAGCCTTATCGATATGGGTATAAATCTCGGTAGTGGTAATGGATGCATGCCCTAACATTTCCTGAACGGCACGCAGATTTGCCCCATTGTGAACCAAGGCAGTAGCAAAGGAATGCCGAAAAGTATGAGGGCTGATTTTTTTTTGAATCCCGGAAGCTTTGGCTAAATCTTTTATGATAAGAAAGACCATCTGGCGGCTCATTTTTTGTCCGCGTCTGTTGAGAAAAAGGATATCCTCGGCTCCTTTTGCAATTTTGATATGAATGCGCTCATGGCGTAAATACATATCAATCCATTTCAAAGCTTCCTGGCCTATAGGCACCAGTCTTTCCTTGTTGCCTTTGCCGATTACCGAAATAAACTCATCCACAAAGTGAACTCTCGACACTCGCAGGTCGATAAGTTCTGAGACCCTAAGGCCGCATGCAAATAAAGTCTCGAGCATGGCTTTGTTGCGGGTAGCCATAGGCTGGCTAAGGTCTATTTGTTGAATCATCCTGTCGATCTCCTCAACCGAGAGAACTTGAGGAAGCCTTCTGCTAAGTTTCGGATTTTCGAGCAAGGCCGAAGGGTCCTCTTTCAGGCTTCCCTCTAAAAGCAACCATCCGTAAAACGAACGTATCCCAGAGACTATACGCGCCTGGGTGCTGGCTTCCAAACCCAACTCAAAAAGATATTGAATGAAGGCATGCAAATGTGCTGAAGTAACCTCTGTAGGCAAAAGAGGTTCTGCCTGTAACGAGAGAAATTCCTCAAGAAGTGAAACATCGTGCAGATAAGCCTCTACCGTATGCGGTGAGAGATTTTTTTCTACCTTCAGAAAAGCCCTGTATCCGTTGAGTAATATCTGCCAGTTGGGATGCATGGGGCAAAGTTAGATTTTAAAACGTAAGGAAATGTATAGATTTGCTAAAAATTGAAACCAGACATGAAAATCATTTGCATTGGTCGCAATTATTTGGCCCACATCAAAGAGCTTAACAACGATTTACCGGAAGAGCCCGTTTTCTTTATGAAACCAGAAAGCGCGCTATTGCCTCGTCGGCATCCCTTTTATATCCCCGAATTCACCCGCGACCTCCACTATGAAGGTGAACTGGTACTTAGAGTGAGCAAACTCGGCAAACATATCAGCGAAAATTTTGCCTTAAACTATATCGATGCCATAGCATTTGGTATCGACTTTACTGCCCGCGATCTTCAAAACAAATGCAAAGCCAAGGGCCTTCCCTGGGAAATAGCCAAGTCGTGGGACTTTTCGGCTCCAGTGGGCACTTTCATTCCCATATCAGAGTTCCCTGACTTAAGCAACATTCATTTCCGATTGCTGAAAAACGGTCAGATAGTGCAGGAAGGCCACTCAGGGCGAATGATATTTCCCATTCCTAAACTTATTTCCTATATATCACGTTTTATCACCCTTAAGCAAGGCGATTACATATTTACAGGCACACCCGAAGGAGTCGGACCTGTGGTTAGCGGTGATCTGTTGGAAGGATTTATTGAAGACAAAAAGTGTTTTCAACTCAAAATCATGTAGTCCTTCTAGACAGCAGAAGCCATGCGCATGATAAGCCTGTCAGGAATGGCAATAAGTTGATATTCTGAATAATAAATCAAGCCTCCCTGCTGAAAGCAGGTTACCCTGGCGTCATAAGTTCGGCCTTCTTTCACTCTTTTGAAATGAATAAGGTAATTTAGGTTATGGCCGGGTTGAGGCTTAATGGCTTGAGCGGGCAAATAGATTTTTAAATATTGATAAAAAGGCGATAATTTCTCAGGGTTAATTGTCTTATCGAGGTAACGATTGATTTCTCGCTCTACTTCGGTTACAGGCTCATCAATAGAAAGAAGCAGGCCCCGGCTGGCATAGGTTATGGCAAAAAGCAGGTAACCCAGTTCATTATCGATTAAGCCGGTCATTGCAGCAAACTGCTGCATTTGATTTGGCCTTACGTCGAGCGTTCGCATTATACCCTCAGAAGTAAATTCCGGACATTCATCCATTTGCATAAGCATACTTGGATTGCCTTTTTTACTCAAGGTATTAATTGTATTTCTGGCAATGATTTCGGCTTTAAGGGGCTTTTGCTCCTGCAATTCATATCCAATTTCCACTTTTTCGCCCGTACCAATAATGGAATGGAAATACAGCTCGAGCATATTGGCACCTGCCTTGAATAAATCACCGGCCATACCAATGGCTGTTGATAAAATGATCATTCCCGGAACCACGGTCTTTTTACCGTTTTCCCTCATATACTGTGGGATATGAATCAAATTGTGATCCCTGGTTATTTCACAAAACTTTATAACATCCTCATCTTTAAAAACAAACTCTTTGAACATTTCCCGGCCTTTGATGAGCAAAGGTAGGAAGTCAATTTTAACCAAACAGTTAAATTCACGGTCAAACGTAGGCTAATTAAGGATTTCTATCAGATTATAAGGCTGAAACATTTAAAAAAAACGAATATCTTCCACCGCTTCTTCACCCAACAGGCGGTTTATATTTTTGATAATTTTAGTTTTAGCAAATGAAAGTTCATTGCGAAGCGCAGAAGACTTAATAGTAACAGCCAAACGTCTATTTTTAAATGTGATCTCTTCCGTTTGAGATGCAACATATTGTCCTACAATACGGGTCCAAATCTTCTGAATACGCATTTCTCTGAGTTTGGCGCTGAGACGGTATTCATCCATCAACTCTTCAATAATTTCTTTTAATGGTGATTCTTCTGTGAATTCAGACATGAGGAATGCAATAAATAAAAAGAAAAGACCGGCAGTAAAATTACATTAAAAACCTGCCGGTCGAAATATAGCAAACAGTCTTCAATAATTATTTCTTCAAAAGCATATACTTCCAGGGTTCCAGGTGAATTTTTTCACGAGGCACAATTTTTATCATTTTTCCCGAAAATACATCCATCCAATCACCCAAAGCAGCCTCATCGCCCAGGGTAAAATCCACAGGTTTGTTGCTCACATTAATGATAACCAGTATCTGGCTATCGCCTTTTCGACGTAAAAAAGAAAAGATATTGTTTCCGGCACTGTTTTTAACGAGATGATAACTGCCTCCATATTTTCCGTTCCACAAGGCCGGTGTTGACTGCTTGAGTTCAAACAATGTTTTGTAAAAACTGGCCAATTCATATTTCCCGAAGTCTACAGGATCGCGATCAAAGAAATTGAGGCGGCGCAGCAATGGTTCTTCCTGCCCTGTGTATATCAAAGGCATACCGGGAATAGTAGCCGTAAGGACGGCCATTGCCAGGGCTCCCTCGCCATAGCGCTCATATTCGGTACCAGCCCAGGTATTTTCGTCGTGGTTGCTGGTAAAATTCATCATCAGACTACCTTCCGGATAATCTTTAAGATTTCGGTTAATAAGGCTGTCGATCTGATGAGCTCCGGCTTTGCCGTGGGTAACTTTATGCATCAGGTTCATCAGTTTCCAATTATAAGCCATATCAAAGGCATTATACATCAGCGGAATGTCATCAGCTTCGGCAAGCATAAATACAGGTTTTACGGCATCGAGGGCTTTACGGGTATGTTCCCAAAAATCTACCGGAACTAAACCAGCCACATCGCAACGAAAACCATCAATATCCGTATTTCTTACCCACCAAAGCATGGCCTCAGTCATGTAACTGCGCATTTCGGGGTTAGAATAGTCGAAAGCAATGACATCGGTCCAATCGTAAGGAGACACAAATTGTCCATTTTTATCCTTCTTATACCATTCAGGATGTTCGGTTGCCAAAGGATTATCCCATGCAGAGTGATTGGCTACCCAGTCGATGATCACGTAAAGACCCAAAGCATGTGCTTCCCGTACCAAATTTTTAAAATCATCTATAGTGCCATATTCAGGATTTACAGCCAGATAGTCTTTTACGGAATAATAGCTTCCAAGATTGCCTTTTCGATTGATTTCGCCAATAGGATGGACAGGCATTAACCATAGAATTTTTACTCCCATATCCTTGAGCCTGGGGAGGTGCTTTGCAAAAGCATTAAAGGTCCCTTCAGAGGTGAACTGCCTTACATTCACTTCATAAATGGAAGCATTTTTAGCCCAATCAGGGAAGTCAACTCCCCTGGAAGGTTGTGCACTAATCCAGCGCCAGGGGATTAAAGTAATCATAAAAGAGAAAAACAGGAGTGTTTTACGCATAACTTAAATATTGGGTTAGACAAATTTTTTCAAAGGATAATTTCAGAATACCAGGAATTCAAATAATCAGTGGGAGGAAAAATGAACACTTCCTGAAGACTTTTTGCCGGGTTCTTGCACCCATAGCCACAGTAAGGCCGAAATGGCAAGGGTTATTCCACTAAAAAGGTAAATGAAGGTTTTGTCGACAACATGCTGGAAAAAATATCCCATCACGAAGCTCACTATTAACTGAGGTAAAACTACTGATAGGTTGAAAATTCCCATGAAAAAGCCCATCCTGGCTTTATTTACATTTTCGGTCATTATGGCAAAAGGAAGGCTTACAACCGCAGCCCAGCCCAGACTCAGGAGAATAAAACATGCATAAAGAGCAAGGGTATTTTTCACTACCAGGGCTATCAAAAAATAACCCAAGGCCATACTGGCCACGGCAGTGGCATGAATCTTAACCCGTCCCAAACGCCTGGCCAGGGGTTCAAGGACAAAGACAGGCCAAATGCTTCCTGCACCATTCAGGATGAAAAACATCCATCCAATGGTAGCACCTAATATCGCTGCATCGGATACACTAAACCTCTGCTCAAGGAAGGCGAAGGAGTAAACAAACATGGTTTGAATACCAAGCCAGCTGAAGGCATGAGCAAAATACAGTTTGAAAAGCTCCCCCCAGTTGGTTCGGGATGGGCTGTGTTCTGGCAAGCCTGCCTCAGCAACCTGCGTATTAAGTACTTTGGGTTCTTCGATAAAGAACAGGGGCACGATACTGAACAAAAGGATAACCACCACCCCAACATAGATCAGAACATAGTTTCCGGCAAGAGCACCCACAAGATATGCACCGGCACCAAAGAAATTGGAGATAGCCTGCATCCAGGTGTATCCTTTGGTGCGTGCAGGACCTTCGGGAGTAACATCAGCGATAATGCTTCGGGTAGGATTAAAACTAATATTGATACTAAGATCGAGAGTAAGGGCAATAGTAACAGCCACAGCCATAATGCTCTCGATGCCCAGAAATTGGCTAATCCAACCAATATGGGGGAGCGCAAAAATAGAAAGGGCTGCCAATACTCCGCCAATAATAATGAAGGGTCGGCGTCGCCCACCCCAAAACCATACACCATCAGAAATCAATCCGATGATTACCTGTCCAAGGATACCAGCCATGGGACCAGCTGCCCACACTATTCCTATTTCGTGTATATCAAGATTGTATTTGGTTCGCAAAATCCAGCTCAGCACTGCAATTTGAACCGAAAGACCAAAACCCATTGCTGTAGCGGGCAGGCCGAGAATTACATAAAAAAAGTTGGTTAATTTTTTCTGCATCTCTTTCATAAGGCAGGTGAATTTATATTGTTTAAAACTCAAGAATCATTGCTGATTTTGCCGCTACTGTGAGTCTGTCGTTCCAGGTAATTTGCCGATTGGCTACCACGTCAAATCCGTGTTTTCGCTCACCCATCATTTCGCTGAAACGGGATATATCCAACGTTACATCCTCTTTGTTGTAGTTTAAAACCACCATCACCGTGTCGGCTTCATTATATCTAAAATAAACGTAGGCATTGTTTTCCGGTATAAAATGACGGGTTTTTCCGGAGTGAATGACCGGCTTCCCTTTTCTCCAGTTGGCCAATCGACTAATGAGTTCCCAAGCCATTTGCTGCTTCTTGTTTCGTCCTGCTGACACAAAGGCATTGGCTACATCTTCTTTCCAACCGCCAGGCATATTGGCGCGCATAGGTCCATGCCCCTCCCATTCATAACCCTTCATCAACATCTCTGTGCCGTAAGTCAGCTGGGGCATTCCCCTTACTGTATATAGAAAAGCCAAGCCTATGCTAAAATTTCCAAAATCTTCCCTGACCACCGACCAAAATCGGCTAAGATCATGATTATCCAAAAAAACCATATTGTATTTAGGATCCTCGTAAACCAAATCCTGGGCAAGGCAATAATACAGCCTCTCCACACCCTGCTCCCAACCCTGACGCTCATCGTTAAAAGATTCACGCAACTGAATATATAACGGGAAATCTGTAATGAAATCCATATTCGGGTGGTAACCATCGCGGTTGAAAGCATCTTTAAACCAATATGCATGAAAAGCCTTTTGCTCCACCCAACACTCGCTCACGACACTCAAACGCGGATATTCGAGGCGAATGCGCCTCAACCATTCTGCCATGAAGTCCTTATCGGCATACTGATGGGTATCCATACGAATGCCGCTAATTCCGGAATATTCTACCCACCAAATGGAATTCTGAATCAGATAATCAGCCAATAAAGGCTCTTGCTGATTAAGATCGGGCATGTGGGTATCGAACCAACCATTGACCATTTTCTTTAGATCAGCATCTGAGCGATAGGGGTCAGGAATAGTTGGGGCCCTGAAGTTGGAACGGGTGAATTCGGGCCAGGTGTGTATCCATTGCGCTGAAGGCAGGTCTCTGATCATCCAATGATTATCCCCTAAATGATTGAAAACCATATCCATAATAATCTTCAGTCCGTGGGCTGAAGCAGAATCAACCAGGGTGCGGAAAAGTTCGTTTGTTCCCAACCGGGCATCAATACGATATAGATCGGTAATGGCATAACCATGATAAGAATAACGGGGTTGATTATTTTCGAGAACAGGGTTGAGCCACAGGGCTGTCATCCCTAATTTCTTAAAATAGGATAAATGGTCGATAATGCCTTGAAGGTCGCCACCATGCCTTCCATCGGGGTTACTACGGTCAGCCTTTTCGAGCATTCCCGGCATATTGTCGTTTGTGGGATCACCGTTAGCAAAGCGATCGGGCATGAGTAAATACACGTTATCGGCTGCCGAAAACCCTTCTCGTTGGGCCGAACCTGAATTGCGTCGTAAAACAGGATAATACATTGTGCGAACCACTTTGCCATTTTTTCTCAAAACCAGGGGATATTCGCCAGGCGCAAGCGAGGGGTCTATCGTAAAATAGGCAAAAAGATAATTGGGATTGTCCACAAATACCGTACGCAACAATTTGAATCCCTGAGTAGTAGACACCAATTCGCAACCTTTGAGATCCTTTCCATAAAAGAGAATCTGTAATTCGGCCTGGTGCATACCTACCCACCAGTTAGGGGGCTCTACCCGGTCAATTTCCGGATTTGCATTCAACTGAATGATTAGCAATGCAAACAAAGTAACTATTGGCCAGCGTTTCATAATTACTATTGAAATCGTATGTTTTTCAAATCTATGATTTTTTTCTGAGAATATATTTCACTTTGAGGGTTGAAGCAGCAGAGAAAGGGGATGGTTGTCCCATTCAAAATCGAAAACATTTTTTTCGGGTGAGGATAATAATTGGGATACAACGTTATCCTTGAAGCTATATTTCATTTTCCCGTGAACCACAAGTCTTATCTGGCGTTTTAGAGGTCGGGCCTTAAAACCGATATTCTCCGATTCAAACTTAACAACAAGGTTAGCCTCACTTTCGCTTGCATGTAAATGAATAAACTCATAGCTTTTATTTTCGAGTGCTCCGGCATCAGCTCCGTCGTCCACATATATTGTAAATGAAGTTTCATGTGTTTTACCGGCAGGGTAATAATGGATGATAAGGGTATCTGTTGAATATTGAGTGGTATTTTGCAGCGGGGGCACCATAGGGATAAAAGAACCTGCTTTTACAAAAACAGGAAGTTCTTCAAGCTCATTTTTTAGATGGTGAACTCTGTCGCCCTTGTATTTTCTATCGTTGAAAAAATAATACCAGCTACCCTCCGGCAACCATACCGTGTGCCATCTTTCGCCTTTGTTAACCACAGGAGATACTAAAAGCGAGGCTCCCCAAAGATAGCTCCATTGCTCTGCATCATTTCGGGGAGCTGTGGCAGTGGCGAATAGAGGCCTGGCAAGAGGTAAGCCAGTTGTCGTATTTTCATAAGCAAGAGAATAGTTGTAAGGCAGAAGTTGATATCGAAGCTTCATGAATCGGCGAACGATATCCTGAGTGGGTCTGCTGAAAAATATAGGCTCGGAAGGGATTCCCGAACCATGAGGACGTAAAATGGGTGAAAAGCAGGCAAACTGGAGCCAGCGAATATACAATTCCTCATCTAAAACTCCCTGAGCAAACCCTCCGGCATCGGAATGTACATAGGCCACCCCACACATCCCCATATTGAGTAAAATTGGAATTTGCGCTTTTAGTCCACTCCAACTGCGACTTACATCCCCCGTCCAGGGCAAAACACCATACCTCTGGCTACCTGCAAAACCACTTCGGTTGAGATTAAAAAGGCGAAGGCCGGGATAATATTTTTTATAATTGTCGTACAACATTTTATCCCACAAGTGGCCGAAAGCGTTGTGGATTAACTCTGACTTGCCACCGGCATAATAGATGCCATCCGGGTGATGTTCGGGTTCAGCCAGATCGATCCACCAACCTGCCACCCCTTGCTTGAGCAGAGTGTCATACTTTTTCCACATCCACTCCCGGGCTTGGGATTGGGTAACATCAATCACCGCCCCGTGTCCGAAATAAAAATGTTGAAGAACGTGAGTCTTTCCGGCTATGGTTTTTCCTAAAATCCCAAGGCTATCGGCCTCAGTCCAATTGTGTGATCCTTGAACAATGTAAGGTTCTGTTATAAGCACAGTATTTACTCCCTTCTCTCTGAGGCTCTTAATCATTTTTCCGGGATGGGGCCAATTGGGCTTATACCAGTCGAGGTTGCCCATAGTATTGAAAAGGGAATTACCAAACCAGAAAAGGTCAATAATCATTGCATCGAGCGGAAAACCAGCCTTGAGGGTAGCTTCGGTGATGCTATCGACCTGGGCCTGCGAACGGTAGGCCATGCGGCTTTGCAAATGCCCAAAAGCCCATAAAGGTGGCAGTGGCTGTCGGCCGGTTAGTGTAGTAAACCTACGGGTAATTTCTCCGATATTCTCACCAGGAATTACCCAAAAAGCTATCCTGCCTCCCCTGCCCTCCAGTTCCAGCAAACCTTTACGTGTGTGTCCAATATCCGCCCAACCCTTGCTGGTATTATCAAAAAATATAGCATATCCTGAACCTGTAATAAAAAAAGGAATACTGTAGTTAAGATTTTCTTCTCCGAAACCATAGCCATAGCGGGGCTGGTTGCGAAGTTCAAGACGGCGCCCCATCACATTGAGAGGAATAGCCCGCATGCCCCCTCCGGTTACAAATTTCTCCTTTTCAATATCAAATCTTAAACTAAAACTACCGTCTGTTTCTTTTTCGCATCCAATGAAGTATGCAGCAGGCTGGTCTTTATAGTAAAATGTAAACTCTACTGGTCGACATTTGAAACATATTTTCCATTCGCCGGCTAAAATCAGGCTATCCCCATAAATATTTGCTGGTAATTTACGCAAACCCGCAATGATACTCACAGAGGTATCGGGTGTGTTCTCGAAATCTATATTCTCAACTTCAACCACTCCGATTTCATAGAAATGGAAACGCCAATTACCCACTATTAAGGACTGATACCCTTCATTTTTTATTTCGAATGAAGCCAAAGGCTGCACCTGAGATTTTGCGAAAAAAACGCAAAAAACTAATGCAATAGTT
>DDBO01000118.1 GCA_002332755.1 Bacteroidales bacterium UBA2030
GGCTTGCGATAAGCACGTTCTTCCTGTGCAATACGCTCCAGATTATTTTTCAAAGTCAACATTTCCGTATCCCTTAATACTTCATCGACAAAGATACGCAAACGTTTTTCTTTTTCTAAATCCGGATTGCGAAGCAATTCTTCCTCAAGGCGTTCTGTTTCTTTTGGATCCAGTTCGCCTGCAAGCATTAGTTCGATCTTTTCTCCCCATTCATTCATGGTTGAAAAAGTGTTTGAAAAGTGGGTCATTCATGAGATCGCGGATAAGCTTTTCTTTGCACTCATATTTCCTTTTTTTTACAAAGTTTTCCGAAACTCCGAGTCTTTCGGCAATGTCGTGCATGGTTACTCTGCGAGCTTGAAGCTCAAGGATAAGGCGGCACTGCTCTCCCAGGGCATTATAATGTTTCATTATAAGCTGCCTGAGAATGGCTTGATCATAAGCATTGTAAAGCTCGTCGACCGCCTGGAACACATCTATATCCCCGCTATCAAATGATTCCTGGGCCGGAAGCTTACGGTTTGCCTCCAGATGCTTCAGCCAGAGTTTACGGATAACTCCAAAAAAATAGGATTTGAAAGAACTCTTGAGGGTGAGACCCTCTTTTTGTACTCGCTGAAAGATGACAATCATGGCTTCCTGAAATAAATCGGGAGCTTCGTTGACACCCCCCTTATTGGAAACCACAAAAGACTCAACTTTCTTAAAGTACGTATGATAAACATACCGAAGAACCTGAGGATCGTTCCTTCTGATTCCATTAATGATTTCGGATGTTGAAAGGCGTCTCACGTTCCTCTTCTATTATATAAGTTCCTTTTTTAACAAAAAGGTAACCCCCTTTTCGCACTTTTTTTCAACATTTTTTTCAACATTTTTTTCAACAAGCACCATTCGATTGCCTACCCACTGATTTTTAGATACATACAAAAATACAAATTTTTCAATTTCTCTCACATTTAAAGGCAAATTTATGAACAAAATTTTGCCAAACATAGTCAATCCTACTTAATAGTAAAAATTTGCCTCCTTCTCCATTCAAAAAGAAACCGGTAAAAGAACGAATGTTCCTTCACCGGCAATCTAAAATAAAGAAGAAGCCTCAGTAATATTTAACAGGCATGTTTGCTTCCCGCTTCTTGGCCTCTTCTATCCACTTTGGAAGTAAATCCGATTTAAAAACAGCTTTTTCTTCTCGAAGCTTCTTCATATCCAGGCCAATAAACTGTTGGGCTTTTTCTTTTGTCGAAATATCCGGGTAAGCGATTTCTTCCTTTACCCCGAGACTTGACAGTAAGCGGGCCAACTTAATCCGGGCCTGCTGCGCTTTTTCAATACCGGTAGAAATTACCCTTGCTGTTTCGAGAGGAGCATGGAATGCACTACCATGCCCTGCAGCAGCGTAATCCCACCTCCATTGGGCATGTCGGATATCACGCAATATTTCTTTCATCTGCCCTTCAGTAGCTCCATGTTCCCACGCTGCCTTGGCTTCGAGATGAGCTCTGACAAGCAATTCTTCGAGCTGATCCCTGATTTCTATGATTTTATCTTGTCTTTCAATAACATTGGCAAACAATGTGCCTGCCTCCTGACGGTGGCACACCTGACAGGAGTTAGCCATATTGTTTAAAGGGCTTTGAATTCGGTGATCGGTAAATTTTACCCCACCTTCAGAGCGATAAGGCATATGGCAATCAGCACAGGCCACCCCGCGTTGAGCATGAATACCAGTCATATATACCTCATAATCAGGATGCTGTGCCTTGAGCATAGGGGCTTTACTTAGTGCATGCACCCAGTCGGTAAACTCCAGGTTATCGTAATACTCTTCCATGGCCTCAACGCTGAAACCTTTGTCCCAGGGAAAAGTGAGGTAATTTTTCCGACCGTTACTGTTATCGAAATAATACTCTACATGGCATTGAGCACAAACCAGTGAACGCATTTCCTGATAAGAAGCCATATTGATATCTTTTCCCATCCTCTGGTAAGCTTCTATGAGGGCAGGACGGGATATTTGGAGTTTCATGGTTTTTGGATTATGGCAATCAGCGCAGCCAATATGATTAACAACCTCCGAACCAAAGGCAGCCAGCTTTTGAGCATAAAATTCCTGAATACCCATTTGATTCATCAACCGTGGAACATCAGGGCTTTTGCATGTCCAGCAAGTAGCAGGCTGAGGTCCGTCGTTTGGCCCCGTAGGTGCACCGGTTCTCAGAGTATTGATAACATCTTTGACCGCATACGCATGTCCTCGCCCTTGATTGTAGTCTTTCGAAAATCCATAACCAGCCCATAAAACAACCAACCGAGGATCGACGGCCAGCATGTCGATCATTGCATTACCATTGTATTTGCTGCGAAAGGTAGTATCGGCAGTTTGCAAATAGCTCTGGTATTCGCGTGGAAAATTTTCGCCCCATACCCAATTACGCGGCTCCCAATCGCTGATTTCAACTTTTGGAGTGTAGACGAAGGCTGCCTCAGCCCTTCGTTCTACGATCGACGATGCCAGAATTCCCAGGAAAAAGACCACTACTGTGGTGATTATGAAAACTAACCAGGGTATCCGATGCTTTTTAAATGTATTTTCACTCATAGTTATTAAATTTTAGTTTTTTGAAGAATTCATCATTGATTTAACCCATTCAGGAACAATGCTTTCGGGTCGCGGCACCAATGCAGCCGGGGTAGAAGATAAGCTCCTGACCAACCCATGCGGGGTTTCACGATGACAATCCCAGCACAGACGGCTTTGGCGCTCTTCATTAAAATGAGGATTAAAAAATGCCATTTTATCATCCCTTATGACAGATGAATGGCATCGGATGCAATTCTGATGGACAGCTTCTCTGCCAGCCTCTTTAATTACAATAACCTGAGGTTCTCCCCTTAGTGTAAATACTGTGGCATGCCTTAATCCATCTTTGGCTTTAAAGAGGTATTTCACCGCAAGGTTTTGGTGAGGTACGTGGCAATCGGTACAGGTGGCTATTTCTCGATGAGAGCTATGATACCAGGTTGCATACTGAGGATACATCACATGGCAATTAATACAAGTTTCGGGGCTATCAGATAGGTAACTGGTTGCATTGGAAATCTTCAACAGGAAAATAGCCAACCCAATGATTGCACCCCCGACTATGGCTGCAGGTATCTGCCATTTTGGAGGTGGTATAAGCCAATGTATCAATCGCTTAACCATGATCTAAAAATTTTAATTAGTAACTATAAAATCGGGTTTATAAACTAACATGACCCAGGCCCAATTGTGGGTCTGATTCTTATCACCTCCCCGCAGGGTAATAAAAGTTTCTGTAGGAAGCATTTGCGAATAGCCGGCCGAAGCGGTAAGATTGGGCGCAACTTTGAAATCGAGGCCAAAGTCGAATTCTGCCCCGAGAGAAGATGAAAGCGCTTTGCCTGGCTGGGATACATCGGCAACATCGGCTGCAGCTGCAAAAAAATGGGTAGTTATATAGGCCGCAGTTTTTCCTCCTTTCCATCTTAAGTCAAAATAAATATCTCTCAAACCCACGCTACCTATGTGATTACCAACATAAAAGTAATCCATGTGCCCGTTAAATTTGTGGGCGGTGCCATAAAGAGGATTAAATGCCTTGTCTTTGGTTAGGGCATCTAATTGAGAATTACCGCTTAAATATTCACCCCCAAGGCTTATCCTTAAAGCACCGGAAACAGGAAGACCACCTTCACCAGCAATATAGAAAGCGTCAAGATCTTTATTCTTATTGTTCTTTCCGGTTTGGTAATAACCAGCAATGGCAAGGTTCAATTTCCCAAGTGTTGTTGTGAACCTGCCTCCAGCAGTTTGACTGTAGATTGTACTGTATGAACTATCGACGGTATTGTGATATTGAACTCCATGGTTGACTGCAATCAGGCTAAGGCCGGTTTTCCCAAAATCCTGGTGGAGCCAAAGATACTGTAATGCTTTATAATTTCCCGTAACGGTGTAGGTGGTACCAAATAATGGCTCCCCTGATTGATTGTAGGCTAAACCCAGATCAGCTTTAAATTTACCCTTCGAATATTTCAATATCAATGCATCGTGACTGCGTCCCTGCTGGGCCCAGTCTACATTTCCAAACAAGCGCGCATCATCATAGATAATTTCCTGGCGCCCGGCTTTGAGGTTTACGTCTTTAAATACTTTTAATTCAAGCCAGGCTTGATGGAGGGTGAGTTTGTCGTTGACTGAGGAAAGTTGGGGAAGGTCGCCCCAGGTCCTTACATCTTGAAAACTAAATAGCATTTTAGCAACACTTGATTTATATTCGCCTGTCAGGCGTGTGCGCTGAGATACGAAGAATGCCGGATCAACTGCGGAAGGCGCTGGCTGCTTGTAACCATGGCGGTACTCCATTCGGGGACGGAACTCACCACTCAACGAAAACTGCGCTTTAAGAGCATTACTATACAAAATAAAGCCTGCAACGCAAACGAAAACCCAATAAATTTTATTCATTTATTAAAGCCTTTAAATACCTAATTGCAAATTTAACATTAGAATTCACTTTTTCATCATATACGCATAATTTTTATTCATTCTAAATTTGAAGCGAAACGACCTAAGAGTCTATATTTGCAGAAATATTGAATGCCCGCATGCAAAAAATTTTGGGGTTTCTGTTTTTTTGGGGGGCCATTTTGTGGGCTGGTTCGTGCAGAAGCCAGTACTTAACAGGGGCTGAATGCACGGAAGCCTATTTCCCTTTGTTGAAGCAATATAGAAATGTTGGAGTTGCTGCACACGCTGCCTCAAGGGTAGGTCAAAGGCACTTAATAGATACTTTGCTCAAAGCCGGTATCAGGGTTAGTGCCATTTTTGCGCCGGAGCATGGTTTCAGAGGCGAGGCAGAAGCAGGGGAGCACATAAAAGAAGGGAAAGATCCGGCCACAGGATTACCTATATATTCGCTCTACGGCAAAAACAAAAAACCCTTGCCCTCGCAAATGCAAGGAATGGAAGCCATGGTTGTGGATTTTCAGGACGTGGGTGTAAGGTTTTATACCTATATCTCCACTCTTCATTATATTATGGAGGCCTGTGCCGAGCAACAAATTCCCCTGTACGTGCTTGACAGACCCAATCCCAATGGGGATTATGTGGATGGTCCTGTTCTTGATACGCAATTCCGTTCGTTTGTGGGCATGCATCCTATTCCTATAGTTTATGGAATGACCATAGGAGAGTTGGCGCTGATGATCAACGGTGAGGGTTGGTTGAAAGGGGCAAGAAAATGCGACCTGAAGGTAATACCCTTAGAAAAATATACCCACAATTCCTATGTGCAACTGCCTGTCAAGCCCTCTCCAAATTTACCAAACAGGCAAAGCATCAGACTCTATCCGAGCCTGTGCTTTTTTGAAGCAACGACAATTTCGGTGGGTAGAGGAACCCCCTGGCCTTTTCAGGTTATTGGCGCCCCGGACCCCCGATATGGAGAATTCACCTTCATTCCGGAAAGTATTCCAGGGGTGGCAGCTCACCCACCGCATGAAGGCCAAATCTGCTACGGCCTCGATCTTAGAGACGACAGCATAAATACTCGATTCACCCTGCATTTTCTGCAAGAATTTTTCAAGCGCACTGACAATAAGAATAATTTCTTTTCGAATCCTGGTTTTTTTGACAAACTCGCAGGCAACTCCCTCCTTCGCCTACAACTTCTACAAGGCCTGAGCGAAGAAGAAATTCGAAAAAGCTGGGAACCCGAGCTTCAGAATTTTAAAGAAAAACGCAAACATTATCTGATTTATCCATAATTTATGTTAACTCCTCCTGTGGTTTTAGCCATTTTGGCCGGATACTTTCTCTTGCTGTTTGTCATCGCCCGTCTTACCTCAAAAAGTTCCAGCAACGAAACTTTTTTTGTCGGCAACCGAAAGTCACCCTGGATTTTGGTGGCTTATGGAATGATAGGAGCATCCATATCGGGTGTTTCGCTCATATCGGTACCCGGTGAGGTTGGGAATCAGGGATTTGCTTATTTCCAACTGGTTCTGGGTTATCCCTTGGGTTACTTTTTCATTGCATATGTATTAATGCCCGTCTATTATAAGTTGAACCTTATCTCCATTTATAAATACCTTGATCAAAGATTTGGATTTTGGTCATATCATACAGGTTCGGCTCTGTTTTTTATCTCACAAAGTATAGGAGCCTCTTTGAGATTATTCCTTGCGGTAACTGTGCTTCAGATGGCTTTCTTTGATTCGGTCGGGATAAGGTTCGAGCTTACGGTTTTAATCACTTTATTAATCATTTGGCTTTATACCTTCAAGGCCGGTATCAAAACCATAGTATGGACAGATACGCTGCAAACCACCTTCATGATTCTGGCGGTTATTTTCTCGGTGAGATTCATCATTCAGGAGATGGGTTTAAGCACAGCTGAAGCTGTAGATCGAATAAGAGAAAGTCCGTTGAGCAACATATTTACCTGGGACTGGGCCTCGAGAAATAATTTCTTCAAGCAGTTTTTCTCGGGTGCTTTTATTGCGATTGTAATGACTGGCCTCGACCAAAATATGATGCAGAAAAACCTCACCTGCCGCAATATTAAGGATGCGCAGAAAAATATGGTAACCTTTAGCCTGGTGTTGATACCGGTAAACTTATTATTCCTAACCTTGGGCGCATTGCTCTACCTGTATGTTCAATATAAAGGGCTGCATTTTTCTTCGGTGGATGGTTTTTACTACGATGCGCAGGTAGGAATTTTTCGTAATACTGATCAGCTCTACCCATTACTTTCACTTAAATATTTGCATCCCGTTGCGGGTCTGTTATTCCTGGTTGGGATAATCTCTGCTGCCTTTTCTTCAGCAGATTCAGCAATAACAGCCTTAACCACTGCTTTTTGTGTTGATTTTTTGAAAATCAGTGAGAATATAAGCCGGCGCACACGCAACCTGGTTCACCTGGGGGTCAGCCTTTTGGTTTTTAATATTATCCTGATATTTAAATCATTTAATGACCGAACAGTAATCAATGCTGTATTCACGATTGCCGGATACACTTATGGTCCTTTGCTGGCTTTATTTGTTTATGGTCTTTTTACACCTCGCCATTTGGCAGATAAAGCGACACCTCTCATTGCCCTCCTTGGCCCCATTTTAAGTTATATCTTGAGTATGAATTCAACCCGATGGCTGGGCGGTTATAAATTTGGATTTGAATTGCTGCTTGTCAACGCATTTTTTACCTTTGTAATGCTTTGGGTTTCATCATTGTTTTCGAAGAAACATAAAATCTAATGAAAAAAGCCTCGGATATTCTGCAATTAGGTAGTCATAAAATTGCCTTCCTGGCCCTAACGGTTTCGGGTATTTTAGCATTATTACCTGCTCTTTTAATTCATAAGCTGGGAACCGAGGGGGATGTATTTACGCATTATTATATTAGCCTCCAGGCGTGGAAAAACCCTTTGCTGATCCTCGACCTTTGGGGCAGGCCTTTGTTTACCCTAACTACTATGCCTTTTGCCCTGGCCGGATTCTATTGGTTGAAGGTATATACAGTATTTTTAGGTATTCTCACTGCCTGGCTTGCCTATCTGACGGTCAGAAAGTTGTCGTTTACGGAAGCTTGGGTGGCAATTCCCCTGGTAATTTTTACCCCCATATTCTATTATTTGCTATTTAATCCTCTTACCGAAACCCTCATGGCGTTTTTACTGGTTTGGAGTATTTATCTCTTTGCAGAAAAGAAATACGACCTTTCAGCCATTGTGGCCGGGTTCATTCCTTTTGCTAGGCTCGAAGCCTTTGTAATTTTACCTGTATTCGTTGCAGTATTTTTAATAAAGAAAAAATATCGACCGATTGTTCTACTCATGGGGGGCTATGTTCTCTTCGGACTCATAGGCTATTTCATTTGGGGTGAATTTTTCTGGTTTGTCTCGAAAAATCCCTATGCAGGGGAAGCGACAGAGCTATATGGCAAAGGGGAGCTTTTTCACTTCATTAAAAAGACAGACAGCATTCTGGGTTATCCCCTTGCTATTCTGGCTTTAGTCGGTACCTTATTTTGGGGCTACAGAATCTTACAAATGAGGAGGTCGTGGAAAAAAATGGCCGATGACTTTTCGGTATGGTTGCTCATTGCTGGTGCTTACATGGCCTATTTGAGTGCACACAGTTATTCCTGGTGGTCAGGGAAAGGGAATTCGCTTGGACTAGTGAGAGTAATGGGAGCTGTTACTCCTTTGGCAGCGATTATGGCAGTGGCTGGGCTGCATCATATTGGAATGGAACTTGGCAAAATAAAAATCAGCGACAGATTATTAGCGATAGGGGCTGCGATAATCGTAGCCTTACCTACTTTACAAAAGCACTTCAACTATCACCCATCTGCAGAAGAGATTGAGTTGAGAAGATCGGTTGAATGGCTGAAAAACAATAATTTACTTGATCGAAAAATCTACTATTTCCATCCCATGGTTGGAATTCTCACCAACAGGGGGGCCTTTGAAGATGAAAAAGGGGCCATGAAAGTGCATTTCGCAGGTTTTCAGGCTGACCAGGTAACACCGGAAGCCCTCGTAATTTGGGATGCACACTTTGGGCCCAATGAAGGTCAAACAAGCTTGGAATCACTGCTGGAAAATCCTTCCTTCAAGCTGCTCACCGAAATAACCCCGGAAATCCCTTTTAAGACACTGGGAGGAAAAGATTTCAAAATCTGTATCTTTGAAAAAGATAAGGATTTCAAAATCACCGGCGAAGCCGACAGCACTTTACATTGGTTTGTCATCAGAAAAGAAGGATTTGAAAAACCCGATGAGAAATCACGTAAGAAAATAGATTCTACCCAGGTTCACACCGGAAAATACAGCCGCCTGATGAGCGAAAAAGAGGAATTTCTCGAATTTTTGAATTCACCCGTTCAAACTCTCGACTTAAAAAATACCGATTCCACCCTTAGAGCAGGGGTTTGGATAAATTACGAACCTGTTGATAGCGAAATTGCTGCTTTGGTGGCTGAATTAAAAACAAAAGAGAAATACAAGTACATATCTGCTCCCCTTTCTAACGCAACCATTAAACAAAACGGCTGGCACTATCTGGAAGTCAGTTTAGACATAAAAAGCGCTGACGCAGAAGGCAATGTGAAAGTCTACATCTGGAACAAAGAGAAGAAAACACTTCGTGCGGATGATTTCATCCTTGGCTATGGCATGCGGATGCCATAAGGAATATGGATCTTCCCAACCAAGTGCTAATTCAATAAATAACAATTACTGTATTTCGATTAATCCAGTATTAGTGAAATGCCCGATCAGATTTACCTGACCACCTATTCTTTCCCTTAAAGCATGAAGCAGGGCGTGAGATTCATTTTCCGGTACGGCCAGTAGAAGCCCGCCATTGGTCTGGGCATCGGCAAGTATCACTCTTTGATGTATAGGCAATGTGTCGGCAAACCGAACAGAAGGTTCCACCCATGCCAGATTATCGAGTGACCCTCCGGGAATTGCACCTGCAAGAGCTAAAGAATCTGCGCCTGGAAGAAAAGGAATATTATCAAATATCAGGCGAGCACCCAGACCTGCAGGTTGGCACATTTCGAGCAGATGACCCAAAAGACCAAATCCGGTAACATCAGTGCAAGCATGAACGGTAAAATCGACCAATACCTCTGCTGCAATCTTGTTCAGCGAGACAAGGTTTTGAATCAGAGTCTCATAACACACAGGATCGAGCATGCCCCGTTTGAGGGCGGTTGAAAGGATTCCGGTTCCCAGGGGTTTGGTCAAAAGAATGGCATCACCCGGCTTTGCTCCCTGATTGCGAAGAATGCGCTGAGGGTGGACTACTCCGGTTACTGCCAGGCCAAATTTGGGTTCTGTATCCTCCACGGTATGTCCTCCGGCAATCGGAATCCCTGCCTCTGCAGCCTTATCAGAGGCTCCTCTAAGTATCTCCTCGAGAACTTCAGCCGGCAGGCGACCTGAGGGAAACGCCGCGATGTTAAGGGCATAAAGAGGTTTTGCACCCATAGCATAAATATCACTCAAAGAATTGGCTGCAGCAATAGCCCCAAAAAGGTAAGGATCATCAACTATTGGGGTAAAAAAATCGACAGTGCTTACCAAAGCAACATCATCGCTGATACGGTAAACCATGGCATCGTCGGAAGTTTCGGTTCCCACCAACAGATCAGGATGGGTATGAACGGGAAGTTTCTGAAGTATGGATTCAAGCATTTTAGGCCGCAATTTACAGGCACATCCCAAACCATGAGTAAACTGCGTTAGCTTGATTGCCCCTAAATCTGCAGATTTACTATAAGTAGTTCCTCCCCTGAGTCGTCTCACTGCTTCTACTATTTTACGTATGGAGGCATCTACCTCATTCTGAGTGGTATAGCGACCAACTGATAACCGTAGTGTGCCCATTCCCCAGATAATAGGTACATGCATAGCCGAAAGCACATGACTCATATCTACACGGTCGGAATGACAAGCTGCGCCAGCCGATACGGCAAGTTCTGGAAGTTCTGCTATCAGGGTTTGGGCTTCAATGCCATAAAAACTGAGACTAAGGGTATTAGGTAACCTCAGCGTTGGATGCCCGTTCACCCTGGCGTCGGTAATTTGTTCGAGGATGCCTTGCTGAAGACGGTCACGGAGCATTTGTAAATGTAAAATATCATCTTGTAGCCTTTCTGCAGCCAATCGGGAAGCCTCACCTAAAGCAACAATATGAATGACATTTTCTGTCCCCGGCCTCAATCCCCTTTCTTGTCCTGCTCCAAAAATAATTTTATCGGGATGCAAGCCCCTTCTCATATACAATGCCCCTACACCTTTAGGTGCATAAAGTTTGTGTCCGGCTATCGAAAGAAGATCAATCCCTAAGTCCTTAACACTAACTTTCACTTTTCCCAAACTTTGAGCTGCGTCGGTATGCATAATTATTCCTGCCTCCCGAGCTATTACTGCAATTTCAGCAATGGGTTGCAAACTGCCCGTTTCGTTGTTTGAGTGCATTATTGATATCAAAATAGTCTCCGGCCTCAGGTTTTTTCTAACATCTTCAGGATCTACCCGGCCAAAGTCATCTACGGGAAGATAGGTTACTGAAAAACCCTGCTTCTCGAGCCAGGCACAGACTTCCAGAATTGCAGGATGCTCAATTGCACTGGTGATGATATGGTTTCCTTTTTGTCGCAGAACCTGAGCCATTCCCCTTAAAGCCATGTTGTTTGACTCTGTTCCTCCACTGGTAAATATTATTTCATCGGGGAAGGCATCAATCAAAGCTGCTACCTGTTGCCTCGCTTTTTCAACGGCTAATTTGGCAGTTACCCCCAGCCTATGTGTACTTGAAGGATTCCCAAAATGCTCACGTATATAGGGCTGCATGGCTTCGGCGACTTCAGGAGCCAGGGGTGTTGTAGCGTTATAGTCGAGATAGATCATAATTTGAGCTTTTTTGGTGTAACAACATTATATAAGCTTTCCTTACCTATCCAGGGGTATTTTATGTTTAAAAGCGTCTACAAATGCAAGCATGTGAATAGAGACTCCCAGGAAAGTGAGCAAAAATGAATTTATTATCACTTATCATTTGATGGAGAAAGCTTCTGATGCAATAAATTTTCCCCTGGAGTCAGTCACTCGGATCCAATACGTAGCCTTATTCAACCCATGGGTGGTAAAATCAAATCGATTGCCAGTGTTTGAAACGTTATAAACCCTAACAGTCCTGCCATTGAGGTCGATGATTTCTAATAAAGCAGGCTGGCTGTAAGAATTTATCTCAACGGAAACCCTATCGGTTGAGGGGTTAGGATAGATAAGTAAAATACGCTTGCCCTCCTGTTGAAGTTTAGGCCTCCCGACATACAACTCGTCCCACGAGGCAAGTGTATATTCACCCGGCTGCAGGTTGTTTACAAAAATATATCCCGTCAGAGACCCTGTGCGTGTGAAGGGTATGCCTTGCCAGTCGGCAGCAGGATTAGGCCTGTAAAGGATAACCAGGGAATCGTTAAGATTTTGGAGAAGAGTCTGGTCGAGGTAAGCAGGGCGACTATAATAAAAACGACCTGTAGCTTGAGGAACAGGGCCGGCCATATCGATGCGCCAGTAACGGTAATCGGATAATGTGAGGCCCGGAGTCGGGGTTTTCAGGCTATCGGGGGCAGTCCAGTTATGTGTTACCCTTACAAATACTGAGTCCTGCAATTGATCGACCGACAACCTGAAATAGGTATTATCAAAATCGTAATCACCTGCAGATTTAATAACTTTTTGAAAATCGGTGGTTGCATCGGCTATACGGTCGAAGGGGTCTGCCAGGCACAACAAAGGATGAAAAGGCAGGGTGAATGCAGCCACACCATATTCCCCTGAAAATTGCATAACCCGTTCGGTAATATTCCAGTTGTCATCCAGAAAGCCCAAAAACAGACGGTTATGGTTGAAAATCGGAGCTGGTCCTTTGGATTTCTGATGTATATATACGGTAACAATAAACTGGTTTCCCGAAGGGGCGACACTCATTGAATCTACCACGAAGCCAGGGAATCCCGGCGAGAACACCCATCCATCGAAGAAAGCAGTCATATCTATACCAGTATATGCACTTAAAAAATCGCGTAATTGAAAAGAAGAAACGGGCTGAAAGGCAAAAGAATCTAAAAATGCCTGCATAGCAGGAAAGAAAAGGCTGTCGCCCAAATAATTACGCAAAGTATGAACCACCACTCCACCCTTTTGATACACCGTTTCACCATAAGTATAGGCATTGGGTATGCCGAAAAGAGCCCTGTAACCCTGGTCTTTTATATGACACAGGCGGAGCACCGATGCCAACTTTTGATTCATATTGTTGCGATAGGCATCATATCCATATATCCCCTCCCGATAAAGCGATTCGTTGAAGACTGCCCATCCTTCGTTGAGCCACATGTCTTCGGGGGAAGAACAAGTAATTTTATCGCCAAACCACATGTGTGACAGTTCATGAGCATATAACCATTCACTTGAGCTATTGAGAGAAGAAACAGGAAAGGCCACATTGGCGGCATGCTCCATTGCCCCTTCAATAGTTCCCACATATCCCACTCGCTCGAAGGGATAAGGTCCCCAATGAGACTCATAAACCGACAAAATGCCATCCAAATTTGCAAACAGACCTGCAACTGCCATGGAGTCGCCCGGACGGAAAAAAAGGGAAACCGGTACAGGCCCCGCTATTCCATTATACACATGGCTAAATTCCTGATAATCAGCCACTGCGACCGAGGCAAGATATGCCGGAATAGTCTGATTCATACGCCAATGCCATGTAATTGTGCTGTTTGGCTGAGGCGTTGACCCTAAAAAAACTCCTCCACATACAGCTTTTTTATCAGATTCCGTAGTGATAAAATAATCGTAAGTTGCTCTATCTATAAAATCATCTACACATGGGAACCAGGCCCTGCCATAGTTATGCGGATCGGCCTGAAAGGCAACACCCAGGTTATAGGCAATCCATGAATTGAAATGAAAACCACCCCAACCCGCAGGCTCCACCACAGGTGTACCATGATACCTAATTCTGACTTTAAGGGTATCTCCTATCGATGCCGGGTTCGGCAAAGGAATTCTCAGGGTTTTATCATCTCGAGCCCACGATAAAACTGACTGACCGTTCACCTTCACCGAATCGACGGTAAGTGCAAGCAAATCAATGGGAATATGGGCAATTGGGTTCATTTTGGGCGTTAAAGTCAGGATGGCATAACCATCGAGGTTTTTAGCGCTAAAATTCATGATACTGAGGTGCAACTCGTAGTGCACAACATCAATAGTATCGCTTTTCAATCCCTGTGCCCGGATTGAAAGTAGGCTAAAAAACAATGCCGACAGGAGATAAAGCCTTTTCATCACAAATGGTTTTATTGGCAAAAATAAACATGCCTGGTACATATTTACGCCTTTCTGCGAAATTATGATTCCTTTCGACTAGGAAGAATCAGGTATAAAAATATCGTATCGCCTCAAAAGCGGTGAAAGAACCGTACTTAATAATTCACATGGCAGGACATGCATGAGTTTATAGCATTTGTCAAAATTTTCAAATGAAATAGTACCTTTGAAATACCAAAATCCGGTTGTATGCTGAGAGTATATCACAATCCACGTTGCCGAAAATCAAGGGCAGGCTTAGAGCAGGTGAAAAGCATGGGATTAGAACCTGAAATTGTGGAATATATCAAAAAACCATTTACCACAGATCAGTTGCGCAAGCTATTGATAAAGCTCAACCTTAAGCCTACAGATATTATCCGCAAACAGGAAGAATTATACAAAAAAGAACTTAAGGGTAGAAAATTTACCGAAGAAGAGTGGATAAAAATTTTGTGCGATAATCCGCAGCTTATTCGACGCCCTATTGTCGAAGTCGAAT
>DDBO01000117.1 GCA_002332755.1 Bacteroidales bacterium UBA2030
TCCTATTGACGGATTTGGGTTAAATTTATAGCTGTAAATCTAAATAAATAGATGTTATGGCAAACAATAACCTAAAAGACATTCTTATTGCCTCTACTATTGGATTTTTTTGGGGCGTTTTATTAACGAATTTATTGAAGATTTCATGGCCTGAATCTGTTATAGCCCAAGTTTCACCCAATACTATCAAAAGTAAGCAGGTAAAGGTTCAGGCCTCTTCTCAAGCTTTAGGAGTTCAGGATTTTAACCTTATAAGAACCGATAAAGCTGAGATTAATACACTCATACTTAAGGGCAATATGGACTTTGTTAATGGCAATGGTAAACTGATTGCCAGACTGGATAATCTAAATGGCCTCCCTTCACTTATATTTTATGACCCTCGAGATGCAAAGCCCCGCATGTAGTTTTATCTTGATGATAAATATGCTCAAGTGTCGTATCCATCTATCGATTTCATGGGTCTTAAGGGGTATCAGCGGATTAGGTTATGGGTCAATAATGCGGATGAACCATATATGACATTCTGGAACGCACCATCCAACAGAGAAAGTTTTAAAATAGAGTGCTTGCTCAACTTTGGTACTAAGTTATTCTCCGGATACCTGGTCAATGCTGCAAAGCCATGTAAATAATAGCGAGTTGGTGCTTAGTCATGGAAAAGCAAAGACGACCTATAGTGTGGTAGTCAAAAACTGACCTGTTGTTATTTTCGGTAAGCTTGAGATACTGGTATAAATAAACAATTTTATATTTGTATGTTTAAAACTTGTCTTAAAGTATAAACCAAAAACAACAAACCATGAGACTTAACTACTTATTCTTGGCTTTGGTTATGGCTATTCCTTTCGGTCTTGAGGCCCAATCACCCAAAGCTCAGCGACTCGTTTTACTCGAAGAGTTTACTTCTTCCACATGTGGTCCTTGTGCAGCTGCAAATCCGACCATTATTTCGCGATTACAGCAAAACCCCGACAAATTCACAGCTATTTTTTACCATGTCGGTTGGCCGTCGCCCGGAAATGACCCTATGTATTTGCACAATCCCCAGGAGAGCAATGCCAGGGTCAGTTATTACAGCGTCAATTCAGTTCCTCACTCGGTTCTTGATGGAAATTTTTATAGTGGCCATCCCAATGGATGGACAATGACTACCATTAACAATCGATTGGCAGTTCCGTCTCCCTGCGAAATTGACCTTCAGCATTACTTAAACTCAGCGCAGGATACTATCTTTTTAAACATGCTTATTAAATTTACAGATCCCATGAGTGGATCTCAGCTGGTGGCGCATAATGTTGTGATTGAAAAACATATACATTTCAATACTGCACCAGGTACAAATGGTGAAAAGGATTTTTATAACGTAATGAAAAAGATGCTCCCGGGTTCGGGGGGCACCAGCCTGCCCTCTTCTATGGAGGCGGGGGATTATGTGATTGTTCAAACCTCCTGGAAATTGGCAAATGTTTACGATAAAAACGAGCTGGCTGCCATTGGGTTTATTCAAAACAATGCCACCAAGGAAGTGTTTCAAACTGCCAATAGCAGTACCAATCCAATAACTCCTCTTTATGCAAATGATGCACAGATTCTTGAGCTAAGAAATGTGGCACCTGAAAATTGCTCCGGAGTTGTTAGTCCTGTCATTACGATTCGTAACAATGGTTCAAATTCAGTCACTCAGCTAAAGGTGAAATACAGGGTAGACGACAATCCTGAACAGGAATATACTTGGGCCGGGAATCTCAGCCTTCTCAAAAAAGTCAAAATACCATTACCGGATTACAGTTTTACCTCGCAGTATCCAGCTCAATTGAAAATTTATATTTCTGCCATCAATGGTGTTCAGGATGAGTACAGGAAAAATGATACGATAAAGTTTACCCTTGCCCAGCCCAAAGTGGCTACCCCAACGGTCAATCTATGGATAAAAACCGATAATAAGCCCCAGGATATTACATGGGAAATTGTGGATGCGGATGGCACAGTGGCTGCTTCAGGTGGGCCATACACCCAATCTACCACAATGATAAAGGAAACCATCAATCTTCAGGAAGGACGCTGCTATAAGTTTGCCATTCACGATGCCAGTGGCGATGGTCTCTGCTGTGCCAATGGCTTAGGATTCTTTACATTTTTCTACGGAAACAATCAGGTGATTGCCGAAGGTACCAATTTTGGCAGCGAAGTCCTTGCGCAGTTCAACACCCAAAGCGGTGTGGGAGTTGATGAAACCCAAGCATTGCAATTCAGGGTTTATCCTAATCCTTGCAATCAGCAGGTAATGGTTTCATTTAATTCAGCTGAAGCAGGGAAGGCTTTATTTCGACTTACAAATGTTTCAGGACAGAATGTTTTAAAGTCAGTTATAATTGTAGAAAATGCGGGGATTAATCACTTCGAATTCGATCTAAAGGATTTAACCTCAGGTTGGTATTTGGCCGAGATTGTTTTGCCTGATGGTCAAACGCTTAGATCTCCTATAATTCGAAAATAAAATTCATTTGTAAAAAATATTGATTATTAATAGGTTGGCTTATTGCAATAAAAAGCAGGGAAGCTGTTTACTCCCTGCTTTTTTGTTAATTTTTACCGACAAAGATGGTTTAGTTTAGATTTTGGGGCAATCCCATGGCTTTTAATATCAGGTGGGGTATGTCTTTGTTATCTATAAATCCTTCGAAGGATTTTTGGCCAGGCCCCTGGGCACGAACAGGAACGGGAATGCCCGTATGTGACCAGGTGGTCCAGCCAAAGCCGGCTTTTTGGGCAATGATCCTTGTTACCATTAAGGCCAGGGGGTCGTTGCCTCCAAAGAGCAGGTAATTGGCTTCTTCTGACGGGAAAGGCATTTGACCCAACATGGAAGCCCTGAAGGACATCTGCAGTTGGGTGCGATCAAACTCGTTTAAGGGAATATCTTTGCCGAGTCCGGTTTTTTCCTGAATAATCGGCCATATCCCATCAAAGCTACAGTTTGCCGGGCAAAAGCGGTTTTTGTATTCTTTAAACATCTTGGCAAGTGCAGGTTGTGATGCTTTCTGATGCCGTATCCATCCAAAATCACTGTCATAATGTTTGAGTGCATTGCCAATAGTAAGTCCACCTGTTTCGTGATCAGCCGTTACGATGATTAAAGTCTCTTTGGGATGTTTCTGGGCAAAATCAAGGGCATGGCCTATCGCCTGGTCAAAATCGAGAACTTCACCGATAGTCGTGGCAATGTCGTTGTTGTGGCAGGCCCAGTCTATTTGTCCCCCTTCCACCATCATGAAAAATCCATTCGGATTATCGAGCAACGCAATGCTTTTGCTGACAAACTCGGCCAAACTCATGTCTTCCGGACCTCGATCGAGCGCGACTGGTACTTCTGCGTTTTCCGGGTCAATATTGGCATTGATGGCAATAATTTTTTTGTCGAGTTTGTTAATCTTCATAAATTCTTCACGGCCTTTAACGATCTGATAGCCCTTTTGTCTGGCAATGTCGTATGCGTCAGGTTGATCACCTTTTTTGCCTTTGGCATCCTTTAACCCACCCAAACCAAACAGGTCGAAGTTGCTTTCAGTCAATTGCAGGGCTATTTCGTAATAGTCATTCCGATCAGGGCGATGAGCATAAAATGCCGCCGGAGTAGCGTGGTTAAGGCTTACCGTGGTTATTATGCCCACTTTCATTCCGTGTTTCTTTGCCATCCATGCAATAGAATTTAACGGTGCTGTGCGGTCGGCATTCATTCCAATAGTATTGATGCTGGTTTTCTGTCCGGTGGCTAAGGCTGTACCCGCGGCAGCAGAACAGGTTATATAACGATTTTGCGCGTACGTGCTGACAAGGCCCAATGCGTTCAGTTTATCCATGTTCAGGGCTTCTATTCCTATTTTTCCTTGTAAAGCTGCTTTATAGGCCTGTGCGGCATTAATTTGTGCCAGCCCCATACCGTCGCCAATAAAGTAAAACACATAACGGGCTTTGGGTTCTTGAGCTTTGTCCTGAGCTGAAGCCCTTTCGGGCAAAATCTGAATAAAGATTATGAAAAGCAGTAAGTAAATTTTGAGTTTTCTCATATTTCCGGAGTTTTTAAGTGCAAAATTAGATTCCTCGTCTTTTGGCTGTTTTAAGTGTGTATTAATTTTTGTTGCCTTGGTTTTAATTTATCTTTGTATTTAAATATTAGTTTGAAATGAAAAAGGAAAGACTGTATCCCGAATCGAAGGTAGAGCTTACTCCTTTTGTGGCCCGAAATTACGATGTTTTACTGAAAGCCGCTTCACTTGGACGTTATAGAAGTTTTTTAAAGCGGGCAGTTGAGGACATGGAGCTTAAACCGGGCATGCATATACTCGACATGGGCTGCGGATCAGGATATAATGCCTCTCTGATGTTGCCCTATATTGGCGATCATGGGAGCCTTACCGGACTCGATATCTCTCCAGAGATGGAAAAGCAATTTCGAAAAAGGTTTCAAAACAGTTCTAACGTAAGCTTTTTAAACCAAAGAATTGATATCCCATTTGATCTTGGCCAAACCTTCGATGTGGTGTTTATGAGTTTTGTTTTACATGGGTTTCCTCATCAGGTCAGAGATGTCATTCTTGAAAACATGAACCGACATTTGAAACCGGGTGGAACCTTTATGCTGCTCGATTTTGCGGAGTTTGATTTGAAGCGTATGCCTCGCCTGCACTATTGGGTTTTCACCCACGTTGAATGCGTTTATGCTTTCGATTTTGTGGGACGCGACTGGAAAGCACTCCTAAGCGGGAAAGGTTTTATACATTTCAATGAATTTTTGTACTTGAAAAATTATGTTCGTTTGTTGAAGGCCAAAAAGTCTTGAGTAAAATATAGAGGATTCAGGGTTTCGGCGTAATTTTACACAAAAAACCTGATGATACAACGTTGCCATTGGGTAGGCAATTTTGCCCCAATGATAGAATACCACGATAAGGAATGGGGTGTGCCCTGTCATGATGACCGTTTATTGTGGGAGTATATTGTGCTGGATACCTTCCAGGCAGGATTGTCGTGGAGAACGATGATTGCCAAACGAGAAAATTTCCGAAAAGCATTTGATGGTTTCGATGTAGAGAAAAATGCATGGATGACTTCCGAGAAAATGCAAGCTTTGATGAACGATCCTGGCATAATTCGCAACCGTCTGAAGATTGCAGCAACCCTAAATAATGCGAGGGCTTTTTTAAAGGTTGTTGAAGAGAAGGGCAGTTTTGCATCCTTTTTATGGGATTTTGTCGATGGCAGGCCAATACTGAATCAGTGGGAAAGGCCTGAAGATATTCCTGTACGGACTGAGCTTTCGGATAAAATAAGTCGTGAACTTCGGCAGCGGGGGTTCCAATTCACAGGTAGTACTATGGTTTATGCTTTTTTGCAAGGAGCAGGTTTGGTAAACGACCATTTGGTCAAATGTTTCAGGTATCACGAAATCATTAGCACCTATGGTCAGTAAAAAAACAGGCCTGTTTTTTGGCTCTTTTAATCCCATTCACAATGGCCATCTGATGATAGCCAATCATTTGGTGGAGTTTACTGATCTGAAACAAATCTGGTTTGTGGTAAGCCCTCAAAATCCGCTGAAAGAAAAAAATAGTCTTGCACCCGATTATGACCGCCTGGAAATGGTGCGCCGGGCAGTAGATGATGACCCTCGTTTCAGTGTTAGCGATATAGAAATGCACCTGCCCCGTCCCTCATATACTATTCACACCCTGACCTATCTTAGCGAAAAATACCCTGAACGGGACTTTGTTCTTATCGTTGGAGGCGACAACTTGCAATCTTTCCATAAGTGGAAAAATCCGGAAGAAATTTTAAGACAATATCAACTATACGTCTATGCCCGTGCCGGATTTGAAGGTGGAGAATACGCCTCACATCCATCGGTAAAAGTAGTAGCGGCTCCGCTCATCGAAGTTTCTTCGAGTTATATACGCGATGCCCTGCGCAAAGGACATGATGTACGCTACTTTTTGCATCCTGAAGTATATGCGTATATAATGAAAGAAGGCTTGTATTTTAGAAAGTAGGCTGAAGAAAGTTCTTTAAGAACTAAGTGCTTTGCGGGGCCTGATTTTTTTGAAACGAAGACTGATAACCCCCAATGCTGCTTCCTTGAATATACCGCGGCTCATTTTTGATTCACCTTCAGTGCGGTCGGTGAAGATGATGGGTATCTCTACAATCTTGAAGCCGAGCTTCCAGGCAGAATACTTCATCTCGATCTGGAAGGCATAACCCGTAAATTTTATGGCATCGAGATTTATGGTTTCGAGCACTTTGCGGCGATAACATTTAAATCCGGCTGTGGTGTCGTGCACCTTCATGCGGGTAATGAAACGGACATATTTGGAGGCGAAATAAGACATCAACACCCGGCTCATCGGCCAATTCACAACATTTACCCCGGTGATATACCGCGAGCCAATAACCAGATCGGCACCTTCAAGGGCTGCCTGGCGCAAACGGATTAAATCGTCGGGATTATGCGAAAAATCCGCATCCATTTCGTATATGAATTCGTAAGGTCGTTGCAAGGCCCATTTGAAACCGTGGATATACGCTGTTCCTAAACCCAGTTTGCCCTTACGTTCTTCCATAAATACCCGTCCGGGAAATTCTTTAATAAGGCCTCTCACAATGGCAGCTGTTCCATCCGGCGAATTGTCTTCAATAATTAATATGTCGAATTCGGGGTTAAGGGATAAGACCTTACGTATGATCTTTTCTATGTTGGCCCTTTCGTTATAAGTTGGAATAATTACTAAGCTATCTGCCACGGTCTTTAAAATTTAGGCAAAATTAGGTATTAATATGGCTTTAACAACAAGGTAAACGATGAACCCACTGTGAAATTGTGTTAGTCGTCGAGGCTGGGTTGGGCCAGCAATATTTGGCGATTGATTTCGAATGCGGTCAGATTGCCAAAACCTTTCTTTTTAACATAAACTCCATTGTCGAGGGCAATAAAAGGGTAGGTGCCTCGCGTGATACAAAAATCGATAAACTCGTGGCTAACAGGAACATGTCCGTGTATAATCTTGCGATGCCCAACTTTTTCAGGTTTGATGGTGAATTCCCTTACCCACATCATGGCTTCTGTATCGTCGAATATATTATCGATTTCAAAATTAAACCCGGCATGCACCAGGATGTAGTTTTCCAACTCGATATACATTTCCAGATTGCGCATCCAATCTATGTATTCTTTCGGAAAGTATCTCAAGTCATTAACCTTGAAGCTTTTCAGTGTTTCTTTGCCTCCAAATTTCATCCATTCCTGTTTTTTGAGGTTTTTTTCTCTAAAAAGCAGGAAACGGGTTTTGAGTTTAAATTCTTCCTCGTAGCTTTGGATACACCAGTCTTCGTGGTTTCCCTTAAGGAATCGCAGGCGGTAGCCATCGTCTTTGAGTTTGATAAGGTAGTCAATGAGTCCTTTGCTGTCGGGGCCCCGGTCAATATAGTCACCTAAAAAAAAGATTTCGTCCTGCTTCGAAGGCCTGATTTGTTCTTCGATAAGGGCTCTGAGGGTTTTGAGGTAACCATGCGTATCGGGAATTATCCATTGAGCGGCCATGAAAGACTACTTTAGAGAGGGTAAAATTATGAACTTCCTCAAAAATGAAACAGCCCTTCTCATTTCATAAAGAAATTAAAGAAGGGCTGTACCTATGTTGAATATAGTAAAAATTACTTCTTTTTAGCCTGATTAGCAACTGCTTCCATGGCCTTGCGGATTTCTTCCTCGTCGCCCAGGAAATAATCTTTTACCAGATTCATATTTTCATCGAATTCAAATACATACGGGATACCCGTGGGCAAATTAAGTTCGATGATTTCTTTTTCGCCCATATTTTTTAAGTATTTCACAATGCCTCTGAGGCTATTGCCGTGGGCTGCTACCAATACTTCTTTATGCTCTTTCAGTTTTACCGAGATTTCGTTTTCCCAGTAAGGAACTATACGTTCGATGGTATCTTTGAGCGCTTCGGTGAGGGGAGCTTTGTCGCCCAATTCTGCATACCGGGGATCGAGACGCGGATTGCGCGGATCGTCTTCTGCCAGGGGTGCAGGGGGTACGTCGTAGCTACGGCGCCAGATCTTTACCTGTTCTTCACCATACTTTTCTGCTGTCTCGGCTTTGTTAAGCCCCTGAAGGTTTCCATAGTGCTTTTCATTCAATCTCCAGGTTTTGTATTCAGGAATCCACATCAAGTCCATCTCTTCGAGAATCAACCAAAGGGTTTTGATGGCACGGCGCAGATACGAAGTATAAGCAACCCTGAAGTTAAATCCGTGTTCTTTAAGTGTCTGTCCGGCTTTCCGTGCTTCTTCTATGCCCTTTTCCGACAAATCAACATCCGTCCAACCGGTAAAACGGTTTTCCTTATTCCACTGGCTTTCACCATGTCGAACCAAAACAAGACGATACATATTATTCAACGTTTTAGTTTTTAATTGAGGGTGCAAAATTATGAATTTTATCCCTAAGATGGCCTAATGAACGCATTTTGCGTAATTTCGCAAAAGTTTTTCGGGGTATAGGAATTACATTTGACAGCATGGGCGCAACCTTTAAAAAGCTAAATATCGCCGGCGGTTGGCTGGTTTTTTTAATATCGTTTACTGTTTATTTTCTTACACTCGAGCCATCGGTAAGTCTTTGGGATTGTGGAGAATATATAAGTACTGCATTTAAACTACAAGTGGGGCATCCTCCCGGGGCTCCGCTATTTCAGTTATTGGGTCGTCTATTCTCCCTCTTTACTTTTGGGCAGGTCGAAAAGGTGGCGTTGAGTATCAATATTCTTTCGGCACTTGCCAGCGCTTTCACTGTCATGTTTCTCTTTTGGACCATTACCCTGTTGGCCAGGCGTCTATTTTTAAAATCAATAGAACTTGATACTGCACTGCACCCTTGGCTTGCGCTGGCAATGGGCTTCGTGGGAAGTATGGCCTATGCCTTTACCGATTCATTCTGGTTTTCGGCAGTAGAAGGCGAAGTGTATGCCCTTTCTTCCCTCTTTACGGCAATAGTGTTTTGGGCAGCCTTGCGGTGGGAAGCCGATGAAAATGACCTTAAAAATAATCGCTGGCTACTGCTTATTGCCTATCTCATTGGCTTGTCCATAGGGGTACATTTGCTTAATCTGCTCACCATTCCTGCTATTGTGTTGATTTATTATTTCAGGAAATGGCATCCTAATCCCTGGGGCACCCTTGCAGCAATCGCCATTGGATTTGCCCTGGTTGCCTTCCTTTTGTATGGCATTATCCCCATGACTGTTCAATTGTTTGCCTTCAGCGAGCTATTCGCAGTTAATATGCTTCAAATGCCTTTTAATACGGGAAGCCTTTTGTTTGCCATTATCCTGGTCGGCCTTATTACTACAGGACTCCTTTATGTGTATCGGCCGAAGAAAATCTTTCTGGGATTGTTTTTATTTTTTTCTTTTTCTGTGGGCGTAATGGTATTGGGCGATAGTATATATTTCGGTGAGTGGAAAAACTTTATCATTCGCAGCGGAGCCATTCTTTTGTTGGGATTTTTGCTGTTTGTATTCATCCGCAGACCAAGGCTTTTGCATACAGCTTTGCTTTCCCTTACCTTCTTGCTGATTGGCTATAGTTCGTTTCTTATAATAATAATCAGGGCCAACGCCAATCCTCCTATTAATGAAAATTCTCCCACCGATGCCCTGGGGTTGTTGGCCTACCTCAACCGAGAACAATATGGGGATTGGCCTTTGCTTTATGGGCCTAATTATAATTCGGAAAGAATAGGAAACAAAGACGGGCGTCCAACCTATATGAAAGACCGCCTCGCAGGTAGGTATATTGTGAAAAATTCTCATAGAGGATGGATCGAAATTTATGACCCAGGACAAATGGTGTTTTTCCCCCGCATGTATTCCACCCGACAAGAGCACATCGAGGAATATCGGTACTGGTCAGGGTTGAGCGGAGCACCTGTGGATTATCACCCCCGTTTTTCTGATCGCTTGCGTTTCTTTTTTAATTACCAGCTTTCACACATGTACTGGCGCTATTTTATGTGGAATTTTTCCGGAAGACAAAACGACAGGCAAGGGCTGGCGGATAAAGCAGATGGTAACTGGCTTACCGGAATACCATTGATTGACAAACAATTAGCGGGCGACCAACGGAATTTGCCGGGACACCTTGAAAGCAAAGCGTACAACCGATTTTACCTTTTACCTCTGTTGCTGGGGCTTTTAGGCTTGTTTTATCATTACCACCGCGACCCTGAAGGATGGCTTGTGGTAGCCCTGGTATTTTTTATGACAGGAATTGCCATTGTGATTTTCCTTAATCAATATAGTCCACAACCCCGGGAACGCGATTATAGTTACGTGGCCTCTTTTTATGCCTTTGCCATTTGGATAGGGATAGGAGTTGGGCAAATTTTTAAATGGTTAAGAAAAATATTGCGGCCTCAAAGGGCACTTCTTCTCGCATTTTTGTCCTCGCTGGTCGTACCAGCGCTTTTATTGGCAGAGAATTTTGATGACCACGACAGATCGGGACGATATACTGTCAGGCAGATGGCCAAAGCTTATCTCGATAGTTGTGCCCCCAATGCTATCCTCTTCACCCATGGCGATAATGACACTTTTCCCTTATGGTATATGCAGGAAGTGGAAGGATACCGTACCGACGTCAGAGTATGCAACCTGAGCCTGCTGGGACTCGATTGGTATATCGAACAGATGAAGCGAAAGGTGTACAACTCCGATCCCTTACCTGTTTCTCTGGGCTTTAATTGCATCAAATCCGGCTCTTATGAAGCTGTCTTGCTCCCCGAAGTAGATACCCTCGATCCTCAGCCCTATAGCCTTGAGGAAATCTTTGAGGGACTAACCTTCAACCCTTCGGCATATCTTCTGGATTCCCTGGATGAATCGCTGGCCTTTTTCCCGTCTGCGATTTTCTCGATGGGTGTGGATAAAAATGCTGTTAGGGCTTCGGATCTCGAAAAGTGGATAGAACTTAGGGAAATAGCGGATGAAATGGTTTTTGAAATTCCCGGCAGGTATCTCGACAAAGCCGGTTTGGTTGTGCTCGATATTATCCTGCACAATCAATGGAAAAGGCCTATATATTTTGGACCTGAGGCAGCCAATGAAGCTTTTTATGGGCTCGATCGTTATTTCAGAACAGAGGGTATTTTGTACCGCTTATGCCCTTTAAAACCCGATACTTTGCAGGGTGGGCAGTTGGTGGTTAATGCAGAGAGAAATTACTCATTACTCATGGACAAGATTGCGCTGATGATGAATGATCCCTCCCATTTCTATCCCCAGGATCTCCGTCGGTCGTATTTTCCCCATCGAAGCGCTACTGTGGCTACAGCACGTCAGCTTCTCAATCTTAAGCAGTATGCACGTGTTATTGAAGTTTGTAAACGGAGTCTTGAGGATATTTCACCTGCTATTGTGCCCTACGATTATTACTCCGTGCAAATGGCCGGGCTATTGCTCAAAGCTGGCGACACTGCTACCAGCCTCAATCTGGGTAATGAAATAACACGGCAATGCAAGGAAAGCCTCAATTATTATTTTTCTCTCCCTCAGGTATTTACTTTGAGATATGAGCAGGATATCCATATTAATCTGGGGCTTCTCACTTTGTTATCCAAAATTTATTCGGATGAGCTTCTTTTGAGCAGACTCGAAGAAAATCCTGATGAAACCTTTAATCATTTCTTACAACTCTACTACAACCATTTTTACAAAGACACAAGCCCATGAGTAGATTTTTATCCGGCTTGTTCAGAAAACTTCCCCCATATACTCCCGTACTTTACCAAGGACGGGTTATAACCCGCATACCCTCTGCTTCACGCAGGCTTTATCTCACTTTTGACGATGGCCCGCATCCTGATATAACTCTGCAAGTGCTCGAATGCCTGGAAAAATATGGTGCGAAGGCTACATTTTTTTTATTGGGTAAAAATGTAGAGAAGCATCCCCAGATTGTTCAACGCATTAAGACCGAAGGACATAGCATAGGTAACCATACCTACAGTCATCTCAATGGATGGAAAACACCCTCCAACATGTATTACAGCGATATAAAACGCTGTCGTCAGCTTGTCCCATCTACCTTGTTTCGACCGCCTTATGGACGCATTTGGCCCTATCAGGCACATCAACTATCCTCAGTGTTTCAAATCTTTCTCTGGACCGTGCTCACCCAAGATTTCATCATAGATTTCGAACCCGAGTATATACTTCGTCGGTTAATGAAAGAAAAGTTTAGCGGAGGAGAAATAATTGTATTTCACGACAGTGAAAAGGCTGCATCTCGTATGCTTTATGCGCTGCCACGTTTTGTAGAGGCCATGCTCGAAAAAGGCTTTACCTTTGAACCTATCGATTGGGAGCGTTAATGATTTTAAGATGAATGGAACAAAAAAACTCCGTAGCCTGATTTTACGCGGACTTTTACCGGTCCTTGCTGTACTGCTTTATCGTTGTGCCAATCCGGTGATGCCACAGGGGGGGGCAAAGGATACCGAGCCTCCTAAATTACTCAAGGCCACGCCTCCCAACCAAAGCACACACTTTAAAGCAAGAAAAATCCTGCTGGAATTTGATGAATTCCTCGTTCTCAAAGAAATTGGGAAGAAATTTCTGATGTCTCCCCCCCCACTCGAAAGGCCAGAATTCAAGGTCAAAAGGCGCACCTTAGAAATTGAGCTCAAGGACACCCTGCGACCAAATACTACTTATTCTCTCTATTTTGCCGATGCTATTACCGATCTCAACGAAAACAATCCTGTCCCTGATTTCCAATATGTATTTAGCACCGGAACAGCCATAGATTCGCTTGAGCTTTCAGGTATTCTTCGCGATGCCTTCACCTTGAAGCCCGTCGAAAATGCCATGGTAATGCTTTGGTTTGAGGGAAACGATACCCTACCTCTCAGCCGTATGCCTCTCTATTTCCCTCCTGCCTATGCCTCGCGTACGCAAAAAGACGGCTCATTCAAGCTTCGCTACCTTCGCAACGAGAAATATTTGCTTTTTGCCCTGAAAGACGCAAATGCAAATTACATATTTGACCAGCCCAACGAAGATATTGCCTTTTCCGATACGCTGGTGCCTGCATTCTATAAAGGATTGAAAACAGATACTCTTCCTTCTGAAGCAGCAATTGAGAACAATGCTGCCCTCAACGATTCCTTGAGCCCCAGCCCTCAGCCCAAGAATATTAAAACTTCACCTGTTAGCTATTCTCTTCTTTCATTTTTGGAGGCCGATACTGTTCAGTCCCTTCTGAAGCGTGAGGTTATTGGATTGGGTCATGTGCTGCTCAGTTTCAAGCTTCCTGCAGATAGCGTAATTGCTGAACCAATATCCCCATACGATACCTTATTCCAAGTCCTGCGCGAAGTGAATACCAAGGGCGACAGCATTCATTTATGGTTCCCGGGATTCAGGCGGGATACCGTGAAGATGAAAATCGGAGCTAAAGGAATTCGTATGGATACGGTAACCTTTGTCCTTAAAAAAGAAACTAAATCAAAGCGGGGGAATCAAAAGGAAAAGGCTCCGGTACTTGAGGTCAAACCTCCTCAGGGGCAGATACATGCTTTCCGCGAGCTCTCACTTACTTTTTCCCATCCCGTGCATCAAGCTTTAATCGATTCACTGATACTTATAGCATCAAAAGATACACTGAAGGTGGCTTTCTCATTTACGGATTCCCTTCTGCACCGACGAGCAGTGATAAAATATAAACCTGGTTTTGGGGAGAATTACCAGCTTATTATACCCCCCGGTGCTTTCGTTGATGTGTTTGGGCTGAAAAACGATAGCCTGTCGGTCCGCTTTTCTACCCGCCCGACAGATGCCTATGGTAAATTTATTTTAAACGTTACCTGTCCTGATACTCTGACCCCCTTTCTGCTTTGGTTGATGGACGACAAGGAGAAAATTCTGCGCCAGGATGTGGTGCAGGGAGAGGCAACTTTAGATTATGGCTTACTCATGCCAGGGAAATACATGCTTAAGGCTATTCGCGATAATAATCGTAATGGCAGATGGGATACTGGTAACTATCGTAAGCATTTACAACCTGAAAATGTGTGGTATTTTAAAAATGTATTGGAAATAAAGGCGAATTGGGATTTAAAAGAAGAGTGGAAGATTGAATAAATGTTTCAGGTTCCGGGTTTCTGGTTTCAAGTTCCAGGTTTCAGGTTCCAAGTTTCAGGTTCCAAGTTTCAGGTTCCAAGTTCCAGGTTTTGGGCTGTAGGGTTTTGATATGTAGTTGTTTATGGTGAAAAGAAAAGATTTTTGATTTGAAGGAGCTTTGCGTTGTTTCAGGGTAATTTACTCGATATCAGCTTGTTTTTGAATTTGAACCCTGTAAATGTTGGTGAATATGGAACTATAAAAAACAAAGGCAGGAGGGTTGCCCTTTCCTGCCTTATATGTATAATTCTGACCTAAATGCTATAGGCTGCCATAAATCATGCCGGTAAGGGTGGCCATGATAATGACAAGCGTTACATAAACCACTGTTTTTTGAGTTCCGAGTACGCCTCTGATTACCAGCATATTGGGTAAAGACAGGGAGGGGCCGGCCAATAACAATGCCAGTGCCGGGCCTTTACCCATCCCTGCGGCCATGAGTCCTTGCAGAATAGGAACTTCTGTAAGGGTAGCAAAATACATGAAGGCGCCAACAATCGATGAGAAAAAGTTGGCAAACAGTGAATTCCCTCCAACTAAGGTAGAAATCCATGAGGGAGGGATGACGCCTTCTATGTTCGTGTGGTCGTGGGTGCTTCCCAGTAAAAAGCCGGCGATAACTACACCAATCCCCAAGAGAGGCATAATCTGCTTTGCAAAGCCCCATGATGATAGCGTCCATTCTTTATTATCGGGGTCATTTTCATCAAGTAAGGTAATAATGCTTAATGCGGCGATGCCTATTATCATAGGCACAAGAGGCTGAATTTTAGGGTCAGTAACAAATGAAAACGACAGGTAGATACTGAGCAGCGTCACAGCCACTCCTGTCCATACATGCCATCGGTTAAGCTTAAGAATATAAATCAGGGAATAAATGAGGAAAAGTCCCCAGAAGGCTGTAATCTGCCATTTATGACTCCAAATCCAGTACCATGCACCAGTGGAGTTTTCGGCAGGTTTGCCCCAGTTGGCGAAAACCAGTATAAGAACCAGCACAAAGAAATGAAGTGAGGTCTGCCACATCGGCCGTTTCTCGAGCGGAGGGACAATGTTCATCTGTTCTTCCTGTTTGGCTTTCTCTTCTTTGCGGTAAATCAGCGACATGATACTGCCAATTACTATGCTAAACGCAACTGCACCTATGGTTCTTGCTACACCCATTTCAAAACCAAGAATTCGTGCTGTAAGTATAATTGCCAGTATATTGATGGCCGGCCCTGAATACAGAAAAGCAATGGCAGGACCCAGGCCTGCTCCTCTTTTATAAATGCTTGTAAATAAAGGAAGAATGGTACATGAACATACTGCCAATATAGTTCCCGACACAGATGCCACTGTATAGGCCAACCATTTTTTGGCGTTAGCGCCAAAATATTTAAGTACAGAACCTTGGCTGACAAATACAGAAATGACACCCGCTATGAAGAAGGCGGGTAAAAGACAAAGTATTACATGTTCGCGGGCATACCATTTCACAAGGTCGAATGTAGCCTGAATGGCAGTCTGAAACCTAATGTTTTCGATAGGTAAAAAAAACGCAATACCAAATACGAGAAGCATCCACGCAAGGATACTTAACTCCTTTTTTCTTTCCATAGTTTGTTCAGATTAAAGGATGAATCGTTAAGACTGAGTCGAGAAAAGGGGAATGAAATACAGCATCCATATATAGTATATTCCTACCACAATAAATAACAAAGCAACGACCCTGCGGAACCAGAGTTCGAAGGTTTTGAGTTTATTGTAGAGATTGCCAACCCCGGATAGGGTGTAGGCAATAAGATAGGCGAAGATGATAACAGGCAGCCCCGTAGCCAAAGCAAATACAAGCGGCAAATAAAGTCCAGAAGCAGAAGTCACCGTCATTGGAATTAGCATCCCAAAATAGATGACACCACTGTAGGGGCAAAAAGCCAATGCAAACACTATGCCCATAACCAGTGCAATACCGGGTGAGCCTTTGGCTGAGGCTGCTCTGAATCTATCACTTAGGCTGCTAACTCCCGGTAAGTTAATCCGAATGAAATCTAACATGAGTAAGCCAGCGATCAAAAACAGGGGGCCCATTATTTTCTCTCCATACATCTGAAAAAATCGGGCAAGATGTACTTTGCTGGCTCCCAGGAAGAGAATCAGCGCCAAAGTAAAATAGGTAACGCCTCTTCCAAGAGTGTAGAGTAGACCATTGATGAAGACCCTGCGACGGTTTTCAATATTTTGACCAATATAGGCTACTGCAGTTATGTTCGTAGCCAGGGGGCAGGGGCTTATGGCTGTCATCAGTCCCAAAAGAAAGGCTGTAAGCAGTTGTATTTGCGAATTATCAATGAATTGCTGAAGTATTTCCATAGAGAAGAGGGGACTCTATTCATTAAAAAGGTCAGCAAAGAGCTGTCGTGCAATCGCCCAGTTTTGTTGGTTAAGGCAATATTTTATATATGGAGCCTCGATTTCTCCTTGTATTAGCCCGGCATATTTCAACTCTTTCAAATGCTGGGAAAGGGTGGACCTGCCTATTCCTATTTCTTCAGCAAGATCTCCGCTATAGCAACATTGGTTCATATGAGCCAGTTTTTTTACTATGTATAAACGAATGGGGTGGCTCAATGCTTTTGCTATAATGGCCGTCTGCCTTAGTTCGTCTGAAATCGCTTGATTTTTTTTAACCATTAATGTGTTTCTCTATCAAGGTTTTAATTTCATCTTTAGATAGTAATCGGCCGCTGGACACCACTTTTTCGTTAATGACCATCCCGGGAGTAGCCAGTATGCCATAGTTCATGATTTTTACGATGTCTTCAACTTTTTCAATCTGAGCGTCGTAATGGTTTTCTTCAACCACTTCACGGATAGCTTTTTCGAGTGCTTTGCATTTTGGGCAACCCGTTCCCAATACTTTAATGTTGATACTCATAGCTTTTTGTGTTTATTTCAATATTTCGCAAAATTACGAAATGATTTCTTCTCCGCAAAAAACTAGTTGTCATTCTCAAGAGTAATAATTTTAATGTTCTGAGTTTTGGTTCTGCTTTTCAAATAGCTGTGTAACGTGTTTTTTGCTTCAGAGGTGAGAGTTTTGCCTCCGGTATCTATGATAACCAAGGTCAATTCTTTCTTTTGGTTATTGTTATAAAAAATAAATTCAGGACTTATGGTAATACCTTTGATTTCTGGGAAAAAAACCTGCAATTCATTAATTATCTCTTTACCCATTTGTTGCTGCCTATAAAGGCTGTCGATAGTCTGCTGTTTTTTGGCAATAGTAATCTTTAAATTCTCCAGTTCATGGGTCATCTCTGTCCAATTTTTTAAATCCGTGTCATCCATTCCAAAGCCTTGTTTGATTTCAACCTTTGCTTCGAGATTGAAAAGATGTGTTTTTTCCTGGATATTCTTTTTTTCTTCTTCATTCAGTGTTCGTCCCCCATAGACTAAATTTAAAACTTTCGTATCTGCATCGGCAGAGTATTTTAAAAGATAAGCGCCGTCGAGGTAAGTAACACTTTCGATGTATAGCGAAGCTTTTTGATTGAATTTTTCTTTAATTACTAATTGATATGCAAAGTAGAGGCTTGGAATGAAAGTGATTACAATGATGGTATAAGTTATTTGGTTAATTTTTCTAATTCGGTTTTTATCGACAATGTCGTATAAAGGGAATTTCAACATTTTAGACACCAGTAAAGCTGCCAGGGCAATAAATACTGTATTAATGGTAAATAAATAAAGAGCGCCAAAGAAGAATTTTGCCTGAAGTGTAGCCAGTCCATAACCTGCAGTGCACAGGGGTGGCATGAGGGCCGTAGCAATAGCAACGCCGGGAATAACATTGCCTTTGAGTCGGGTGCTAATGGCCACAATGCCTGCCATTCCACCAAAAAGGGCGATAAGCACATCATAAAAGGTAGGTGTGGTTCGGGCTAATAATTCTGAATGGGCAGAAGATACCGGGCT
>DDBO01000030.1 GCA_002332755.1 Bacteroidales bacterium UBA2030
TTCTCGCTCATCTTCATAATTTCAGAGATGCGATATCCATGACGATTGAGAATGGAGATATTGAGCAGCCGCTTTAAATCGTCATCATCGTAGGTTCTTATATTGGTCTCAGTTCGACCCGGTTCTACCACCCCATAGCGTTTTTCCCACATACGAATGGTATGCGCTTTGATTCCGGTGAAGGTTTCCAGATCTTTGATAGAGTATTGCGACATGAACAAAATCCGTTAGAGGTGTTTAATTTTACAGCCTGCGAAATTAAACAAGTGGATAGAGAAAAGGTTTAATTACTAAAAATTTTAGCACAAATGTTTTACATTCAAAAGGACGAAATCAGGTTAATGCCTGCCGGATACGACGGAAAAACCGAGCTGTATAAATACGATGACATTTGCTATCTGGGTGAGGCTCGCCTATGGGAAAACCTTGAAGAAAACTCATTAAATTTCAAAGTAGAATGGAAGGGAGCAGTAGCTGGAGAAATTAGCCTGCACAGCATTAAATGGTTCAATCGCAAAGGAATGCTTACACTCTTTATTTATCCCGAATTTCAGGGAAAAGGTCTTGGCATGGCAAGCCTGAAGATGCTCATCGGGTTTTGTTTCCGCGTTTTGAATCTTTACCGTTTGGAGGCTGAGATAGTGGAGGGTAATGAAGCATCGCTCAGGTTAATCGAAAAGTTGGGATTTCGGAGGGAAGGGACGCTCAGACAAGCGAAATACCTCAACGGACGTTTTTTCGACATCTATGTTTATGGTTTAGTGAGGCCAGAGTGGGAAAATTTTAACATTTATTAAAAATTAACTCTATTTCATTAATTTTGCTTCCTGACCGGATATTCAATCAAACCTAATTCGATGAAACAAAGAACATTGTTATTGATTTTGTTGGGCTTAATTGGGTTGGCTGGTTGCCAAACCGAAAGTGATAAAGGGGTTAAACGCATCACACTTCAAAGTGATTCTTTGATGATGGTGGCCGACTCTACCCCATTTTTCATTGGCAAGAACCTTTATCTGGTCATCATGGAATATCCGGTGCCCAAACCTCAATTCACCCTTACGCAGGAACTGGGATTTCTGGAAAACAGATTAATTCCCGGATTTCAACATATTGACAGCTTACGTCGGACAGGTATTCCCATTTTTGGAGGAGCCATGGCCCTAAAACCCGGTTGTGCCTTTATCATTCAGGCCACTGATAATGTTCATTTACAGCAAATGCTGCGCACCAATCCCCTTACAGAATATTCTCAGGTTACAATAATTCCACTTGTTTCGTTTGGAGAAAGTCTTTTTAGACAAAAAGACAGGGAAGCAGAGCTTAAAAACAAGATGAATCAGTAATTTTTGATTCGCTAATTTTATCTGTATTCAAACACACCCTGAGGGCCTGAAATAATCAGTGTTCGAACATCAGAGACCTCAACTCTACCTACTACTCTGGCTTCAATGTTGTATCGGCCGGCAATAGAAATGATGCCTGAAGCAATTTCGGATGGCACATAAAATTCAATTCGATGTCCCATATTGAAAACACGATACATCTCGGCCCAGGGCGTTCCGGATTCTTCCTGAATTATCCTGAAAACATCGGGTGTTTCAAAAAGATTATCCTTGATGATTTTGACATGAGGTGCAAAGTGCATCACTTTCGTTTGCCCCCCTCCTGTACAATGAATCATACCATGAATCATAGGTCGGTATTGAGCTAATACGTCGCGAACAACCGGTGCATAAGTACGGGTTGGGGAGAGCAAAAACTTACCCATGGATAAACCCTCAACCGGAGAAGGTTCAAGCAAAAAGCGCTTCCCACTGTATGCCAAATCCGATGGCACCAAAGGATCGTAACTTTCGGGGTATTTCCGTGCGTAGATGCGCTGAAGTACATCGTGCCGTGCTGAAGTAAGTCCATTAGAACCTATGCCGCTGTTGTATTCCTTTTCATAACTAGCCCGACCAAAAGAGGCCAGTCCTACGATTACATCACCCGGTTGTATATTATTATTGGAAATGATATGACTTCTTTTATGGCGGGCAACTACCGTAGAATCGACGATAACGGTTCTCACAAGGTCGCCTACATCCGCAGTTTCTCCCCCTGTAAGATAAATCTCCAGGCCCAGTTCTCGCAATTCGGAAAGTACCTCAGAAGTGCCATTGATAATAGCTATAATCACCTCGCGGGGAATGAGGTTTTTATTTCTTCCGATAGTGGATGATAGCAGCATGGGACCAGTAACACCTGCGCAAAGTAAGTCATCAGTATTCATCACAACAGCGTCCTGGGCAATTCCTTTCCACACCGATATATCTCCCGTCTCACGCCAATAAATGTAAGCCAGGCTACTTTTGGTCCCGGCTCCATCGGCGTGCATAATATTGCACCAATCAGGATCACCTCCCAACAGGTCGGGCATCACCTTACAAAAAGCTCCCGGAATTATTCCTTTATCGAGGCCCGAAATAGCAGCATGCACATCCTCCTTGCCCGATGATACACCCCGCTGACTGTATCTGCTAGTATCCATAGTTTCTTTTATTCAAAAATGATTTCCCTGGTATCTTCGTTTACCGTAAAAGCACCAAACTTGGTCAAAGTTGGCTTGTTGATAATAAGTTTGGCTTCAGCCTTGGTTTCAACCACAACATCAATATCATAAATTACCTTACGGCCTATGCGCAATGAAGGAATTGTAAGCTCAGCTCCGCGTTTGATTTCGCCTTCAAAAATAACTTCCTCCGGATTACCCTTAAAATCGTCTTTGGTGATTATTCCTTCCTTCAATAAATCAAGAGCGGCCTCCATACTTATGACATTGTTGCGGAGGTCGGGCTGGTAAATAAAGGTTAATGGATAAGTATCAATATTAGCGGGAATCACCATGAGTTTTCGGTTATTCAGGCTAAAAGGGACTGTATTCAAAGGGCGTGAAGTCACCAACTCAATTTCTTTGGCAACTGGTTGCTGACCTGTAGGCCGGGCCTTGGGCTTAAAGTTTGTACCTGTGATGGTAAATTCGGTGCGGCGGTTTAGCTGATGAGCAGCTTCTTTAAGATCTTTGCTGGGTAAGCTGTCAATAAATGATTCTGTAAGACGCTTACCAGCTTTAAACACATATCCATTGATTTTAATGTCTTTACTTAATACTCGTGGCACTCTTTCTCCGTAACCTTTGGCAGTGAGCCGGTCAGGGTCGATACCCCGCAAGATGAGGTAATCAACTACACTCTGGGCGCGCTTTTGGGAGAGAATGTCGTTACGTTCTTCTGTATCGCGGGCATCGGTGTGTGCTCCAAGTTCAATGGTCAGGTTGGGATTTTTCTCCAGAAGGGTAATCAGTCCCTGAAGCGAATCCTGGTATTGAGGTTTCAGCTCCCAACGGGCAAGGTCATAAAGGATTTCAGGCAAAACAATGGGCTTGCGGGGTATGGGTTGTAGCATAAAATCCATTTTGAAATCCTGGCTTCTTTCGAGCCCCATGGTCGATAATTTTCCGGTGGCACTAAAATATCCTTCCTTGCTAACCACAATTTCGAAGGTCCGGTTGATAAGTACCTGGTTCTTATTAAAGGCGTATCGCCCACGATCGCTGGTATTACTTTTATGTGTGCGTCCATCCGAAACTTTTAATTCAACCAAAGCGCCCTGAATGGGTTGAAGGGTACTTTCGTCCTTTACTAATCCTTCAAGGGTAAAAATCACAGGTTCTACAACAAAGCTATAGATATCATCGCCACCCTTTCCTCCTTTCCGGTTGGATGAAAAGAATCCACTTTCTTCTTCCTCAGGATGAAAACTTATAGCAAAATCGTCGGCGGGTGAGTTGATGGGACTACCCATATTTATAGGTTTTGACCAGTATTTTTTTCCTTCATGGTCAGTTTTTAAATAGCTCTTAAAAATGTCGAGCCCTCCCATACCAGGATGACCATCAGAAGCAAAATATAAAACAGTGTCGAATCTTATGAAAGGGAAAAGTTCATTGCCAAGGGTATTGATTGAATCACCAAGGTTACGCGGCCGACCGAATTTTCCACTTTTGGTTTCACGGGTTGCATACCATAGGTCATGACCGCCTTTACCATTGGGAAGATCGCTTGAGAAAACAATCATGAGTTCGTCAGAGGTAAGGGTAGGATGACCGATAGCAAAGTTTGAATCGGCCTGAATTTCAACTTCAGCCGGTTCGGAAAAGCTTTTCCCTGCCCTGCGTGCAATATAAATTTTACAAGTGTTTTTTCTTTTGGGTTCGGCAGCACACCGCGTAAAATACATTGCATTGAGACGACTATTGAAAAAAGGTGTCCCTTCATTTCCATTTGTATTTAAAACGCCTTCCTCATCGGGGTTTGAGGGTTGTCCCCATTTCCCTTTCACATCCTTTTTTGCAATAAAGAGATCTGAAAAATTCTTTGTGGTCCAGTCATCCTTGCCCTTACCGTTTACTCCTTTGCGATTAGTAGTAAAAACAATTTCATTAAAAGCTGAATTGCTCAAAGCCGCTGCGAAATCATCGTCACGGCTGTTGAGCAATTTTTCGTTTTCGATGATATGACGCGTAGGATGAGCAAGCCAGTCCTCTGTAAGCTCAACCCCAGCCAGGCGATTTCTGGCTAATTCATCATCAGGTACCAGTTCCAGATATTTTGCATATAACTCTTTGGCTTGCGCCATCTTGCCATTAGCACGTTGAATATCAGCCAAATGCCGAAGTATGATGGGCTGTTTTTGTTCATATTTTACAAAAACCAAACGTCTATAGGTAGGCTCGGCCATCCGAAGATTTCCCATCAACCTGTAACATTCTGCCATCTGAAAAGTAATACGGTTTTTTTCCTCCTTATCTTTTTCTTTTCGATAAGCCTTACGATAGATTTTTAAGGCGGTTGTGTACATATGGTTATTGAAGGCCTGGTCGGCAGCATCAGCTCTTTTTCGCACCGGAGCCTTGCTTTCCTTTTGTGCCCAAAGGCCCATTGTAACAAAAACCAGAAGAATCAAAAATAAATACTTTGACGTTATTCTCATACATTCAATGATTTATCACAATCAACCGGCCGGTGGAGGCGAAGTTTTCTCTCCCTCATGGGTTTCACCGGGTTTATTAACGGAAGAAGGAGCAGAATCGTCTTCAATCCTAACTTGAGTTTTTACTTTTTCGGCTTCTTCCATTACCTCTCGTTTAATTTGGTCGGATGCCCGGCGTAACTCGTAAAGCCCTTTGCCAATGCTACGCGCTATTGAAGGGATTTGTTTGGGACCAAAAAAAATAAGCACCAGCAGCAGAACCACAAAAAGTTCACCACTTCCTATATCGAAAAAGAGAAAAGGCAATTGCATCCTTGTTGATTTTTCCTTGCAAAACTACAACTCCCCAAGGTAAATAAAAAGATTATGAATAAAAAACCCGGGAAGTCAGGCTTCCCGGGGGGATATATTTTAAGAACTCACATTTGTTTATTCTTTCTTTTTCTTTCTGATCAACATATCATGGGCGATAGAGCTTGCAACGAAGACCGATGAATAGGTACCTACCACAATCCCTACCAATAGAGCAAAGATGAAACCGCGAAGAATATCACCACCAAAAATAAACATTACCAACAAGGTTACCAATGTGGTGCCGGCCGTATTAACAGTACGCGCCAGGGTGGAATTAATGGAGGCATTCATGTTAACATAAAGATCGCGTTTGGGGAAGAGGTGAGTGTATTCGCGAATGCGGTCAAAAATAATCACGGTATCGTTGATGGAGTAACCAATAATCGTAAGGATTGCAGCAATAAAGGACTGGTCAACTTCCATATTAAAGGGTAAGATCCCATAAAAGATGGAGAACAGACCCAAAACCACCATAGTATCGTGAAACAAGGCTACGACGCCACCCAAACCATATTGCCATTTTTTAAACCTGACAGCGATATAGCCGAAGATAACCAGCAGGGCGAACAATACTGCAAGAACTGCATTGCGCTTGATATCATAGGCAATGGTGGGTCCAACTTTTGTAGAGGTAAGAATACCAATGCTTTTATCGCCCTCACTAACATCCGAAGAGAATTCATTTAATTCAACAGGTTTCTGGTAAAGGCCTTTTAATGATGTATAAAGCTTTTGTGTCAGAATACTATCTACCTCAGGCCCCTCTTCGTTAATAAGTTCCTTGGTTGTAATTTTTACCTGGTTATTCGGGCCAAAGCTTTTCACCTCGGGAAGGGCAGAAAAATTAGGTTCCAAAGCTTTGCGCACATCATCAATTTTAACCTCGCGGTCGAAACGTATGATATAGGTGCGACCACCGGTAAAGTCAACACCATAGTTGAGTCCTTTGGTAAACAGGGAGACAATACCAATAAGGATAACAACACCTGAGATAATGTAGGCATATCTCCTTATACCAATGAAATCGAATTTGGTATTTGAAAGGAAGCCCCGGGTGACTTTATTATCGAACTGTAGTTTAAAACCTTTTTCAGCCCACCAGTCGAAGATTACGCGTGAAATGAGTATAGCAGTAAATAAGGAGGAAAGGATACCAATTATAAGAGTAGTAGCGAAGCCCTGGATGGGTCCGGAGCCAAACACATACAATATAATACCCGTAAGCAAAGTAGTGACGTTACCGTCGATAATGGCGGAGTATGCGTTTTTGTAACCATCGCTGATGGCGAGCCTGATCCCTTTGCCTGCACGCGTTTCTTCCAAAATGCGTTCATAAATAATAACGTTGGCGTCAACGGCCATACCCAGAGTAAGTACGATACCAGCGATACCGGGCAAGGTAAGCACAGCACCGAAAGAAGCCAAAACGCCAAAAATGAAGAACATATTAACAACCAGGGCAAGGTTAGCCACCAGGCCTCCCCTGTTATAATACAGCCACATGTAGAGCAGTACGAGCAGGAAGGCGAAAATAAACGACATAAAGCTCTGGTGGATGGCTTCTTTACCCAGCGAAGGGCCTACAACTTCTTCCTGTACGATACGTGCAGGAGCCGGCAGTTTACCCGACTGGAGGATATTGGCCAGGTCTTTCGCTTCTTCGATGGTCATACCGCCACCCGAAATCGATGAACGGCCACCGGAAATTTCAGACTGAACCGTAGGATAGGAATAAACGTAGCCATCGAGCACAATAGCAATCTGACGTTTAATATTTTCAGCCGTCATACGTTTCCATTCCTGAGCTCCCTCACGATTCATAGACATGCTCACTTCCACACCACCATTGGTGGGGTTAACATCCTGACGAGCATCAACAATCACATCGCCACCCAGAGGAGCTTGTCCATCAGGGCGAGTAACTTTAATAGCTACCAAATCAAGAATGCCCGGGCGCTGGGGATCGGGTTTTACGGTCCAATATAAGCGCAGATTGCTGGGGAATACATCTTTTACCTGACGCAGCATGTAATTCACACGGGCTGTATCCTTAACTGCGGAACTCCCTACTCTTGCCATCTGAGCAGGACGATAAGCTCCGCTTTCATCGGGATAATAGGCAGGGATCAGATATGCATAAAGTGGATGTTCCTTGGCGTACTCTTCAAAAGATGTGGATTTTTTCTTTTCCAGTTTTGCACTATCCGTTAATTTTGACAGAAGACCAGTATCGCTTGTACTGGTGGTATCAGTCTTTGCAACGTCAGTCTTATCAGCCGATGAGGTTGTTTTGGTAGTGTCGGGTGCAGATGTTTCAAGAGAATCGCTTGCAATGAGTCCTTTTTCTTTATAGAGAGCCAGCAATTTTTTATCTGCTTCGTCAAAGAAGGTATAAATCTCATCGAAATTATAGGTTGGCCAAAATTCGAGTTTGGCACTTCCCTGCAGCAGTTTTCTTACACGATCAGGCTCTTTAATACCGGGCAATTCAATAAGAATGCGTCCCGAACCGGGTAATTTTTGGATATTGGGTTGTGCAACCCCAAAGCGGTCGATACGAGTACGAAGAATATTAAAGGTGCGGTCAATGGCTCCTTCGGCTTCTTCTCTGAGAACCTTCAAAACTTCCTCGTTAGTAGAATTAAATTTAACACGATCCTTTAATTCCACGGTAGAGAAGATGGCAGCCAGGCTTCCGTTGGGGTCAAGTTCTTTAAAAGATTCGTAAAACAGAGTTATAAAATCGGCATTGCTATTTTTCTGCTTCTCCTTAGCCAATTTAAGGGCTTTATTGAAAGTAGTATCGGGATTATAATTTGAAAGAGTCCTGAGAATATCGGGTACCGATACTTCCATCGTTACGTTCATACCGCCCTTAAGGTCGAGGCCCAGATTAAGCTCACGTTCTTTTACCTCTTTATAGGTGTATTTTCTTACACCAATATTGTATACCACTTCATTGTTAATTGAATCGAGGTAAAATTTCTCTCTTGATTTCTGGATAGAATCGAGGGCGAGAATTTCCTTTACGGGATCGCCTTTGGCAATCAATTTTGCCAGTTCAGCAGCCTTTGGGCTGTGAGCGTAGTCCTTGGCTTTCGACGCCACCCTATTCGAAACCAAAGTAAAGGAAAGCTGGAAGGCACAAACCAGCGCAAAAAGAATGGCAAAAAACTTTACAACGCCTTTATGTTGCATGTTTTCAGAGAGTTTTAGGATTTTACATATTTTTTTTGAGGGTGCAAAATTAGGAGATTATTTGAGAATAAACAATTTTCAGGTATTCGAGCCTCAGACTTTGTATTTAAACCAGCGTATCAGCTCAGCCCAGGTAACTTTTTTCCCATACATCAAAATACCCGTTCTATAAATACGAGCAGCCAACCAGGTAGTAAAAACAAATCCAACTACGAGCAAAAACATACTCAAAGCCAAGTGCCACCAGGGAACCCCAAAAGGAATCCTTACCATCATCACTACCGGTGAGGTAAGTGGAATAATTGAAAACCAAATAGCCAGCGAGCTATTGGGATTGTTGATAACGTATGTAGCCAAAATAAAACTCAATATCAGTGGAACTGTTACAGGAAGCATAAACTGTTGGGTATCAGCCTCTGATTCCACAGCCGATCCTATGGCTGCAAAAAGAGCTGCATAAAGAAGGTATCCGCCCAGGAAGAAAAAGCCGAAAGCACTCAAAACCAGTGGAAAATTCACCTGACGAATACCTTCCATGGCTTCCTCTAACAACGTCTTATCCGCCTCAACTTCAGCCTCAGCTACAAGTTGCATCTGCTGAGGAGGCATAACTTTCTGCGTTGTTATGGGTGTATGTTTGGGTGCGTTCTTGATACTGTCAGATTGGGTAGCCTGGAAACCCAAAATCAAAACTCCGGTAAATACAACCCAGATAAGAAATTGCGTCAAACCGACAAGTCCCACACCAATAATCTTACCGGCCATAAGCTGAAAGGGTTTCACCGAAGTTATAATTACTTCAATGATCCGATTGGCCTTTTCCTCAATTACGCCTCGCATCACTTGGGAGCCAAACAGGAAAATTAAGAAATAAATAAAGAACCCTCCAACCAACCCGAGTGCCATGCTTACTTCTACTGAAGTTTTCTCTTCTGTCCCATCGTCGGCCAGTTTTATGGAATTCAGTATAATACGTGTTTTAACAGAATTCATCACTTCCGGGTCCATACCTTTTGCCCTCAGCTTTAAGGCTTCGGCCTGCCTGCGCATGATATCGCGAATTACAGCTTTTAGGTCGATGCCTGGTTGTGACCGTGCAAAAAGTAAGGCAGTAACAGGAAGGCTCAATTCTGTACGTGGAATGTATAACAGAGCATCATCATTCGACACAAGAAAGGCTTGTTTGGCTTCTTCAAGTTTCAGTAAAACAGGTACAAACCTGATATTTTCAGTGGAAACAAACTTATCGATAAATAACCCACTCTCATCGAGTACCTGAACCACTTTTTTCCCTTGCCCCAGTGTTGAAATATAAATAGGAATAATCCACAGTCCAGCCATGAGCAATGGACCAAGAATGGTCATAATTATAAACGACTTTTTCCTGACCCGGGTTAGGTATTCCCGTTGAATAATTATCCAGGTTTTCTTCATTACGCAGGGTAATTGATAGGTTGTTGTTTTACGGCAGAAACAAAAATATCGTGCATTGAAGGCAATTTTTCATAAAACTCAAGAATTTCGGCGTAAGGGAGAATAGCTTGCAAAAGATGATTAGGGCTCTGCCCATACCCTATTTCGAATGTATAAATGTGATGACCATTTCGGGTGGAGGAACTGAGCAGCTCGAAAGATTGAGCATCTAAAGACGACAATAGTTGAATGGAAAGTTCATTGCGTGTATGAACATCGAATAAATTCTTACTGTATCCAGCCTTTATTTCATGAACATTGCCCTGCAGAATAACCCTGGCCCGGTTAATAAGCGCTATGTTGTCGCATAGTTCTTCTACCGAGCCCATGTCGTGGGTAGAAAGCACAACAGTAGTCCCTTCTGCTTTAACCCGAAGAATCTCTTTTTTGATGAGATCGGTATTGATTGGGTCGAAGCCACTAAACGGTTCATCAAGAATGAGAAGCCGAGGCTTATGAACAACGGTAACAACAAATTGCAATTTTTGCTGCATGCCTTTCGAAAGTTCTTCAACCTTGCGATTCCACCAGTCCTGAATTTGCAAACGGGTAAACCAGGATTTCAAACGCCGAAGCGCCTCATCGTGCGAAAGACCTTTTAAACGGGCAAGATAGAGCGCTTGTTCTCCCGCTTTCATTTTTTTATACAGACCCCGTTCCTCGGGCAAATAACCTATTTGTGAAATATGGGTGGCTGAAAGAGGTTGCCCGTCAAAAAAAACAATTCCCTCATCCGGTGCGGTTATACGATTGATGATACGGATGAGGGTGGTCTTGCCTGCACCATTAGGCCCCAACAAGCCAAATACGGTACCTTCCGGTACTGTCAGGCTTACTTTATCCAGGGCTTTATGGCCATTATATTGTTTACTAACTTCTTTTACGGATATTAGTGACATGGAGGGGGATTTATTCTTTGCCAAAGAACTCCCTCATACGGTGAAAAAAGGTTTTTTCCTTTTTACCCGGAGCGGGTTTAAAATTCTCAGAATATTGAAGTTTGGATATCATATCCAGCTCAGAGGAAGACAGATTTTTGGGTATCCATACGTTGAGGGTCACCAGCAGGTCACCTCTGGAGTAACCATTCACATCAGGAAGCCCTTTGCCTTTAAGCCGTAAAATTTTACCGGGCTGTGTTCCGGGTTCAATCTTTATACGGGCTTTACCGTCAAGAGTAGGTATTTCGATATTAGAGCCAAGTATGGCTTCGGGTATGCTTAAGTAATGTTCATAGAGTAAATGATTCCCTTCGCGCTGAAAATACTGGTGAGGCAATTCTTCCACTACGATAAGCAAATCTCCGGGAATACCTCCTCTGGGGCCAGCATTTCCCTTACTACTGAGACTGAGTGTCATTCCTTCGGCGACACCAGCCGGAATATCCACTTCTACAATTTCTTCTCCTTTGATGATGCCATCGCCATAGCATTTGGGACATTTATCTGCTATTATGCGGCCTTCGCCACCACATTGCGGACACGTAGAAGTGGTCTGCATGCGTCCGAGAAAAGTATTGGTAACCTGGGTTACCTGGCCTGTTCCCCGGCAAGTGGGGCAGGTATTGTGCCCGCTCCCCAAACGTGCGCCCAAGCCATGACAGGCATCGCATACAACGTATTTATTAAGTTTCAGTTTTTTATGGGCACCCTTGGCAATTTCTTCTAAGGTAAGGGCAACTTTAACGCGCAGATTGGTGCCTCTGTTCACCCTTCGCGCACGACTTCGGGAACTACCACCAAATCCCCCGAAACCAAAAGATTCGAAAATATCACCAAAATTGGCAAAGATATCCTCCATGCTCATCCCACCACCGAAGCCACCACCGGCTGCACCACCAACACCGGCATGACCAAACTGGTCGTAGCGCCTGCGTTTTTCAGGATCGCTAAGCACCTCATAAGCCTCGGCAGCTTCTTTAAACTTTTCTTCAGCATCTTTGTCACCCGGATTTCTGTCAGGATGATATTTCAACGCCTTCTGCCTGTAAGCCTTCTTAATTTCTTCTTCTGTGGCAGTGCGGGGCACCTCCAGAATTTCGTAATAATCGCGTTTGGCCATGTTTACAATCCTTCCTTTCCATTATTTGTTAGCTTCCTACAACTACCTTGGCAAACCGGATCACCTTATCGTTGAGCATATAGCCCTTTTCTACCTCGTCGACAACCTTGCCTTTTAGGTCTTCCGATGGGGCAGGAATATTGGTTAAGGCCTCATGATAATCTGTGTCGAAGGGCTGCCCCTTGGCTTCAATGGTTTTTAGTCCTTCTTTTTCTAGTATGCCAAACATCTTGTTTAAAATAAGTTCTACGCCTTGACGGTAGGGGGCAAGGGCAGCGTCGTCACCCACCGATTTGAGGGCACGCTCTAAGTCGTCGAGCACAGGAAGCATCTTTCGGATAATGTCTGCAGAAGCAGTCTTGGTAAGCTCAATACGTTCGCGTGCATTGCGTTTTTTAAAGTTGTCGAATTCAGAGAATAGACGAAGAAATTTATCCTTCCATTCGTTTATTTCTTCCAGTTGTTTTTGAGAAGTTTCTTCCAGTTCCTTAATTTTTGCTTCCAATTCTTTCACTTTCTCTTCTTTTTCATCCTTTGCAAACAATCCACGACGTTTTTTCCCCTTGCGGGCTGATTTATCGGCTTCAACATTGTCGGGAGCTGACGCATCTGTATTTTCAGCAGAAACCGACAAATTTTCAGCCTTCTGCTCATGATCTGAAGGGGCATTAAGGTTAGACATTTCTTCGGGTATATTTTTAATGCTTTCGTCCTGCATATCTTTTTGTTTTTCAATTTAATATACAATAAAAATAAGGGGTTGCTGTAGCAACCGCCCTGTCAATGCAAAAATAATGCCTTGAGAAATTAAAGCCAAAATGGCAGCTCGCGCTCAATTCAGATTCTTTCAATATTTGCGCCAAGATTGCGTAACCTGATATCTATGTTTTCGTATCCCCGGTCAATTTGTTCAATATTTTCAATAACACTTTCTCCGCGTGCACTCAGGGCTGCAATGAGCAAGGCCACACCAGCTCTGATATCGGGCGAACTCATGCGTATGCCTCTGAGAGGATATTCACGGTCAAGCCCAATTACTGTGGCACGGTGAGGGTCACAAAGAATGATGCGGGCACCCATCTCGATAAGCCGGTCTACAAAGAAGAGACGACTTTCGAACATTTTCTGGTGAATAAGCACGCTACCCCGCGCCTGGATTGCTGTGACTAAAGCAATGCTGATAAGATCGGGAGTAAAGCCCGGCCATGGAGCGTCGGCAATGGTCATGATGCTTCCATCGAGGAATGTTTCGATTTGGTAATGCTCCTTGGCAGGTACTACAAGGTCGTTGCCCTCGGCATAGCTGTCAACCCCTAAACGACGAAAAATTTCAGGAATAATTCCCAGAGAATTGTAATCGGTATTTTTAATACGCAGTTGCGATTGCGTCATGGCAGCCAGGCCCATGAAACTGCCCACTTCGATCATATCAGGCATGAGGGTATGGGTAGTTCCCTTAAGAGATTCCACACCTTCTATGGTAAGAAGATTAGAGCCAATACCCTTGATACGAGCCCCCATGCGGTTAAGCATATTGCACAGCTGAACAATGTAAGGTTCGCAGGCGGCATTAAATATTGTAGTAGTTCCCTCAGCCAATACAGCTGCCATAATGATATTAGCGGTTCCGGTTACTGAGGCCTCATCAAGAAGCATGTAGCTCCCTTTCAAACGCTCAGCTTTAACACAAATCAGGCCTGTTGCCTCTTCTTCATCAAGACGGGCACCTAAACGCTGAAATCCCAAAAAATGGGTGTCTACCCTGCGACGGCCTATTTTATCTCCACCGGGTTTGGGTGGATAGGCCATTCCAAAACGAGCCAGGAGAGGCCCCACAAGCATCATGCTTCCTCGCAACGAACGTGCGCGGCGATGATAATCCTCGCTACGCATATATTCCAGATTCACTTCTGCCGCCTTAAAGCTCCATGCATGGTCGCCTGCCTTTCGTACCTCAACGCCCAAACCCTGTAATAATTCCATTAAGCGATTAACGTCGAGGATATCAGGGACATTGCAAACAGTAACTTCTTCTGAAGTAAGCAGGGTGGCACATAAAATCTGTAAAGCTTCATTTTTAGCACCCTGAGGCACAATTTCTCCCCCAAGGGTAGCTCCACCCTTAATTACAAATGCTTCACGCTGACTGGATTGCATCGAGGGTCTTTATTTCTTTTTCTTTTTCTTTTTACCTGCTTTGGTATCGGGCTGCATTTTCTGCTTTTGCTTAACAATCTGAAGCAATTCAGAAGAGGGGGCAAGGGTAAGATCTCCCAAACTCAGCTTTCCTCCCGAAAGTTCCTGCAGTTGCTGATCAATAACATCATCAGTTACAGTTTCACGGTTCCAGGCCAGGTACGACATTTTCAGGTTATTACCAATGGTTCGTATCATAGCCGTCCGATCGGGATGGTCAGGATCGAGAGAGGCTACATACTCAATCATTTTTTGAAGATTGCGACCATAATGCCTGTATCGGATATGATTGGCGGAATAATGTAAAGGCTGAGGTTTGAGTTCCATTTCTTCGCGAGAAGGCGGAGGATAAGGACCATCAACATCGAGCCTGTAGTCGGAAATGATGTACAAATGATCCCACAACTTGCGCCGCAAATCCTGAAAATCTCTTTGCTCAGGAGCTACTATCTCCATACTTTTCACCAGCGCATAAGCAGCTTTGGTTCTTTCGGCTTTGTCGGGTATGGTAAGTAAATATTCTACCATTTTTTGGATGTTACGACCATATTCCGCCATTTTCAGCGGCCCCCGGGTAGTATTGTATTCCAAACGTAATTCTTTTTCCTCCATGTTGAATGTATTCCTTAAAGTGTGAACCTACACAAAATAACGCTTGTTACGGCATTTTACCTGCTCAGGCCGGAATAACTTTTCGCAGATAATTAAATGATTTTCAGCTTTGCAAATTTAAGCAAAAGTTGCTTTTGTCCTACTCCCGGGAAAAATATGGTAGCCTTTCGGTTAGGACCTTCCCCTTCGAGACTAATTACCTTACCCTCTCCAAAACGTTCATGATGCACCTGCATACCCACCTGAAGTGTGCGGATTAATTCATCGCTGCCGGGATTCCCGACCGCAGACAATGCACTGTTCATTTTTTTAAGCTTGGAAGGATCTGTAGAGGGAATAACTTTTGCCGAGGCAGATTGAACTTGTGGGGAGGAGACAAAACGGGCAGCAGGCTCATCGCGACCCATTTTTACTTTGCGAGGCATCTCAATAAATTTCTCATCAATTTCCTCTAAAAAACGACTGGGCTCGCAATAGTTGAGCTGTCCATGAACGTACCTTGTGAGGGCAAAGCTCAAGAAAAGCCTCTTTTGCGCACGGGTAATGGCCACATAAAAGAGTCGCCTTTCTTCTTCCAATTCACTGCGACTGTTGAGTGCCTGTATGTTAGGAAAGAGATTCTCCTCCATACCCGATACAAATACAAAAGGAAATTCCAATCCTTTGGCAGCATGAATGGTCATAAGGGCTACTTTGGGGGTGCCGTCATCTTTTTCGTCGGCATCAGTATACAGGGCAATATCTTGCAGAAATACATCCAGGGTACGCATACCTACACTTTCATCGTCGTCGATACCCGGAATCACCTGATCGTTTTCTGCAAAATCGCTGATAGCATTGAGCAATTCTTCAATATTATCAACCCTGGCTACTCCCTCCGGGGTTTTGTCTTCCTCAAGCTCTCTCAGGATCCCTGAAGCATGCTTAATATCCTTCGCCAGCTCGTATGCACTACGTGTTTTTACCTGATGATGGAATTTCAAAATCATATTAACAAAAGCATCCATCTTTGCCAGCGTGTTCCCCCTGATGTCAAGGGAATAACGATGAGGATTTGAGATTACTTCCCAAAGAGGTATTCCCTGTTCTAAGCTTATACGCTCAGCTTTATCCATCGTCGTATCTCCAATGCCACGGGTCGGATAATTGATGATTCTTTTGAGCGCATCGCCATCCATTGGGTTGACCACCAGCCTGAAATAAGCCACCAGGTCTTTAATTTCTTTACGTTTATAGAACGACAGCCCTCCATAAATACGGTAAGGGATATTGGCTTTGCGCAGGGCCTCTTCTATGGCACGCGACTGGGCGTTGGTACGGTATAATACGGCAAAGGCATCATTGTTGAGCTGCAGGTTCATCTTGAGTTCAAAAATGGTATTGGCAATAAGCTGACCTTCCTCGTTATCGCTGGTTGCTTTCAATAACCTGATTTTGTCGCCTTCTTCGTTTTGGGTCCAAACCTTTTTGAAAATCTGCTCTTTGTTGTGAGCTATCACGCCATTGGCTGCTTCAACAATAATCTGGGTAGAACGATAATTTTGTTCGAGCTTGAAAAGCTGGTAATCGGGGTAATCGTTTTTAAAGTTGAGGATATTGCGGATATTAGCCCCTCTGAAGGCATAAATACTCTGGGCATCATCGCCCACCACACAAATATTCTCGTAACGGGCAGCCAGTTGCTTTAATATGAGATATTGTGCATAGTTCGTATCCTGGTATTCATCCACCAAAATATAACGGAAGCGTTCCTGGTACTTGTAGAGAATTTCAGGAAAGTCTTTCAGAATTCGATACATATTAAAGAGCAGGTCATCGAAGTCCATGGCTTGCGACTGGAAAAGCCTATCCTGGTAAATCTTATAGATACGACCTGCTTCTGGGCGCTGAGCCTTGCGATCTTCCGTGGCCAATTCCTCACTGCTGTTGTATTCGTCAGCGCCGATGAGGGAGGACTTTGCCGCCGATATTCTATTGAGCAACCATGAGGGTGTATAGACTTTTGGATCAAGATTAAGGTTTTTGACTATATCCTTAAGTAATCGTTTGGAATCCTCATTATCGTATATAGCAAAATTGGATTCGTAACCCAGATGCCGCCCTTCTACACGCAACACCCGGGCGAAAATGGAATGAAATGTTCCCATCCACACATTGCCTGCCTCACGATTATTCACCAGGCGAAGCATTCGGTCCTTCATTTCACGAGCTGCCTTATTGGTGAATGTCAGCGCAAGGATATTAAAAGGATCAATGCCCTGAGAGATCATATAGGCAATACGGTAGGTAAGTACGCGGGTTTTTCCTGAGCCGGCCCCGGCTATTACCATAACCGGTCCTTCAATATTTTTGACTGCCTCCCTCTGGGCTTCGTTGAGTTGACTGAGAATAGGATCCACTGGTGAAGTCTGCTTTTTTTTGAAACCGCAAAATTAAGCCGTTTAACGGTATGGGCAGCAGTTCATCATCGAAGTCGCTAAATACCCCTCTACAAAGCATTAATAATAAGCCATGAGTGGGCATCAAATGCTTCTCCCTAAAATATAACGAACAATTAGACCGAAAAATCCGTTTTACTCTTTTCCCGTTTCTGAGAATACTCCTTTGAAGGCCAGGCCTGTATGCTCAATACTTTAGAATTACTTTCGCTTGTACGCGAATTCCATTCCTCTTTGGCGCAAGGTAAATCCCTGTCCATCACTACTAAAAATCATATGAACATCGGCCGGGGTGAATTTAAATTCCGTTTCCGACGCTGCTTCCAGAGGAAACTCCGATTGCCCGGTGGCCTGGGCCATCAACTGGCCATCTTTTACCCAAATTTTGATTTCCAGTGGTAAATGTGGGCTAACATAGATACCTTCATATCGTTGAAGGATCGACAGACCTACTGTAAGGGAAGTAAAATCGGGAAACGTGTAGGGCATATCATACCAAATACTCATAATCCCAATGAGAATATCATTTAGTGAAACAGCAAGACCATTGGAGCACAACGCTATATACATGCTATCAGCGGGAAGAAAACCTGCAAAAGAGCGGTAAGCATCTATTCCTCCGGTATGACCATATACCACCTTCTCGTAAAATGGAAATTTCATCATGCCATAGCCATAGTTATCTTGCATGGTCATCATTTTTTGAAGATTCTCAAAAGAAATAAGCTCTCCCCTCATCAAGCATTGCATAAAACGAACAAGATCAGATGGCGTGGAGACCAGGCTGCCTCCACCGGTAGAGACACTCGCATCGGTCAAAGGGTCTGCCACCCAGTTAGTTATCCATCGGTACGAAATGGCTCCATTGAGAACGGTGTCAGCAATATTGCCAGGTCGGGTGTTTTTTAACCCACAGTGCTTCACTATCATGTCTTCCACCAACCGGGAATAGTCCTTATCGCTCACTTTTTCGGCAATGTAGGCCAAGAGCAAGTAGTTACTGTTAGAATATTGCATTCGTTCACCCGGCTGAAATATGCTTCCATATCTTTTGATCCGGTTAAGCATTTCTTCGTGAGTAGCACTGCGTGTATAATACTGCTCATACTCAGAGGTATCCGTATAGTTGTAAATACCACTTCGGTGACGAAGAAGATGTTCAAGAGTAATCTGGTTGGCATTTTCTATGTCGGGATACCATTTACTTAATTTATCATCCAACGACAGTTTTCCTTCCTCCATCAGCTTGAGGATAATTACTGCCGTAAAAGTCTTACTAACTGAGCCAATTCTAAACAAGGTATGAGCATCATTCGACCTGTTTTTTTCGATATTAGCCATGCCAATACAGCGCTCATAAATCTTTCCCTTCTGTTCTATCTTCACGCAGCCCATGGCCTTATTATGTTTTTCGAGCAACTGTAAAAATGAATCAAGGCGACCGGTATCTTGTGCCGCCACTAATAACCAGTTCGTCGATATCAGTATGGTCAATAAAATTCTACGCAGGTTTTTCATAATCTCTTTCAGTTGAGGATTAGGTCAGATTTATGACACCAATTTAAAAATAAAGTTACAAAACCTTCGGTGCATTGTTACCTCAAGCGCTGGCTTTTGTATTTTTGCGGAATCAAGCAATCTCCCATTTAGAATGAAAAACACAAGAATTTATCAGCGTTTAAATACAAGGGCCAGCGTTTTGCTTTTTTTGCTGATAGTGGCAACATGCGCCTGCAGCAAAAAAAATGACCCTAACCCCGACCCCAATATCTTCACCCCCATTGCCAGTTTTGATTATACACTTACCCCTATGGGCAATGTAGTAAGGGCCACATTTACCAATACTTCGCAAAATGCCGACACCTACCAGTGGGATTTTGGTGACGGTACTACCAGTACCCAGGTAAATCCAGTCAAAGATTATCCACGACCTGTATCCAAGCCCAGAATTTACAATGTTGTATTAACCGCCTACGATACTATCAACAAAACCCTTAATCGTAAATCGAAAAGCATTCAAATTGACCCCTGAAAATGGTTCAATGAAAGAATACAGGACCATCATAAAATCCCCATTAGGCCTCATTGAAATTACAGCTTCCGACCAGGGCATTGTCTCTGTGCTTTTTGAGAATAAAATCGAAAAATCTCAATCTTCCACACCCGAAGAATTGCAGCCGCAGCATCTCAAAGAAGCTAAAGAACAGCTTCTGTGCTGGTTTCAGGGGAAATTATTGCACTTCGACCTTCCCATCCACGTGCAAGGCACTTTATTCCAGCAGCAAGTTTGGAAAGCCTTGGCTTTAATTCCTTATGGTCAAACCTCTACATATGCCAGGGTTGCAGCCGAGATAGGAAAACCTGAAGCAATCAGGGCTGTTGGTGCGGCCATAGGCCAAAATCGTCTCAATATCATCATTCCCTGTCATCGCGTGGTAGGAGCTCGTGGACAATTGACAGGTTATGGTGGAGAAATATGGAGAAAAGCATGGCTGCTGAATTTTGAACAGGAAACTTTAGGTTTTCGATTCAAATTTGATGATTAGCTTTTTTTTAATAATGATTTCCTGCTTTCTCCCTCGAAAGTAATTAACATTCCCCACTCAATCACTGAATCTCATTTTTTTAAAAGGCTTTGCTAAAACGGAAAGCACGCCAGTTGAAGGTTGGTCTTTTTACACCCTCCGTGTTCAATCGATACATCCCTAGGAAATGTTTCTTCTATTCAAACAATGAGATAACATATATTGTTATTTATAAGATTATTGATGATTTCATAAAAATCCATACACAAGTGTATAGAATCAAAAGTCAAATAAACACCCACGAAAAAAGTTACCGGGAAAATGCTGCTGCATATCGGGCTATCATAGAGACTTACAGAGAGCGTCTCAGGCAAGTAATGCAGGGTGGCCCACCTAAAGCGGTGAAATTGCATAAAGAACGCGGTAAATTACTTGCACGAGAACGTATTGATTTGCTCATAGATCCCAACACACCCTTTCTTGAGCTCTCGCCTCATGCTGCCTGGGGGATGTACGACAATCAGTTCCCTTCGGCAGGTATAGTCACTGGCATAGGCGTTATTCATGGAAGGGAAACTGTTATTGTAGCCAATGATGCTACGGTGAAAGGAGGCACTTACGTCAAAGAAACCATAAAAAAACACGTAAGGGCACAAGAGATAGCCATGCAAAACCATCTGCCTGTGGTGTATATGGTGGATAGCGGGGGTGTATTTTTACCCGAGCAGGCAAATGTTTTTCCCGACAGGTTTGATTTTGGACGCTTTTTCTACAATCAGGCCAGGATGTCGGCCATGGGCCTTCCTCAAATAGCCATCGTGATGGGAAGTTGCACGGCAGGAGGTGCCTATGTACCAGCCATGTGCGACGAAACCATAATTGTGCGCAACCAAGGCACCATTTTTATTGGAGGTCCTCCCCTTGTAAAAGCGGCCACCGGTGAAGAAGTAACCGCCGAGGAATTAGGCGGGGCTGTGGTGCATACCACGGTTTCGGGTGTAGCCGATCATCTGGCCGACAACGATCACCATGCTATACAGATATGCCGCAATATTTTTGAATCTCTGCCCAAACCCGAAAGGCAAGTACTCGATATGGCACATGCCGAAGAACCTTATTACGATCCAGAAGAACTATATGGCCTGGCCCCCATCGACTTTCGCAAACCCGTTGACTCCCGCGAAATTATTGCCCGGATGGTTGACGGAAGTCGTTTTCATGAATTTAAAGCCAATTACGCTCCAACACTTGTAACAGGATTTGCACGAATCATGGGCTTTCCGGTAGGAATTCTTGCCAACAATGGAGTGTTTTTCCCGGAAACCAGTCTAAAAGGTGCACATTTCATCGAGTTGTGTGGTGCCCGGAAAGTTCCTATAATTTTTCTTCAGAACATCACAGGTTTTATTGTCGGAAAAGAATACGAACACAGAGGAATAGCCCGCGACGGAGCAAAGTTGGTACATGCTGTTGCCAATGCACGTGTTCCCATGTTTACCGTCATTTTCGGAGGGTCTTTTGGTGCAGGCAATTACGCAATGGCTGGACGCGCTTACGATCCCAGATTGCTTTTCATGTGGCCAGCTGCCAAAATTTCCGTAATGGGAGGTGAACAGGCTGCCAGCGTGTTGATACAAGTGAAAGAAGAACAATTGCGTAATGCAGGAAAAGCTTTAAGTGAATCCGAGCGCGAAGCATTACGCACGTCTATCCTCGAAAAATATGAAACTGAGGGTTCGGCGTGGTACAGTACAGCACGTTTGTGGGACGACGGAATTATTGATCCGGTAGAAACCCGGCGCATCCTGGCCATGGGAATAGCCATGTCGCTCAATCGTCGATTTGAAGACCCTGCTTACGGTGTATTTAGAATGTAAAACCCATCAACTATGGCTTTTATTGAAACTGATATCAAAGGTCCAGTTGCTACACTCTGGCTGAATCGCCCGGAAGTTAAAAATGCCCTTAACGAGACCATGATTGACCAACTCACTGAGGCAATCCAATCTATTGGCAAACGCAATGACATCAGAGTAGTAATAGTCAGAGGCCGAGGCGATGGGTTTTGCGCAGGTGCCGATTTAAATTACATGCAAAAACTGGGGAACCAGGGTTTTGACGAAAACGTCAGCGATGCACGAAAATTGGCCACCCTATACGAAAGTCTGGCTTCCTTAGCTCTACCCGTAATAGCCTATGTTCATAATTACGCAATGGGAGGAGCTAATGGCATTGTTGCTGCAGCAGATATTTCCATTGCAGTGGAAGGATGCTGCTTTGCTTTTTCTGAAACACGCTTAGGGCTTGTCCCCGGTGTTATCTCCCCCTTTGTTTTACGAAAAGCACAACATGGAGCTGTGAGAGACTGGATGCTGACCGGACGAACTTTTTATGCCGACGAAGCTCATTCTGCCAGTCTCATTCAATACATTGAGCCTCTATCAGCCCCGGAAAACGTTTTAAATAACGTAGTTCAGCATCTTTTAAATGCTGCACCGGCGGCTATTGCAGCATGCAAAAGCCTGATTGACGACATGTTAATTTTACTTGATGAACCCGAGCAGGCAAAAAGGCTTTCCGCAGAATACATAGCACGGGCCCGTGCTTCAGCCGACGGACAGGCGGGCCTGCAATCTTTTCTTGAAAAACGAAAACCATCTTGGTATTACCAATGGACCTCAAACAAAGAAAACCCATGAAATTGTTTAGTAAAATACTCGTAGCTAACAGGGGCGAAATTGCTTTACGCATCATACGCACAGCGCGTCGACTGGGCATACGTACTGTTGCTATTTATTCTCAAGCTGACCGAAATGCCTTGCATGTTTCTATGGCTGACGAAGCCTGGCATCTGGGCAACGGCTCACTGGCAGAAACTTATCTTAATATTCCGTTAATTACGGATATAGCTTTACGTTCAGGGGCAGAGGCAGTGCATCCGGGTTATGGTTTTTTAAGCGAAAATCCTTTGTTTGCGGCGGCCTGCCGTACCCATGGACTTACCTTTATCGGACCACCGGCTGAGGTCATCCAGGCCATGGGCAACAAAATAGAGGCCCGCAGGCTTGCTGTTGAGGCTGGATTGCCTGTTACCAAAGGATTTACAGGTTCTCCTGAAGAATTAATAAGTCAGGCAGGGCAAATGCCATGGCCTGTACTCATCAAAGCGGCGGCCGGGGGTGGAGGAAAAGGTATGCGCATTGCCTATAATGCAGACGAACTCGCCCATTTGCTCGAGACCACCTCGCGAGAAGCAGCTTCAGCGTTTGGCGATGGTACCGTTTACATTGAGCAATACATCGAAAACCCTCGTCACATTGAGGTTCAAATCATTGCCGACCAACACGGAAAAGTAGCCCACCTATGGGAAAGAGAATGCACCTTACAACGCCGATACCAGAAGGTGATTGAAGAAGCACCCTCGCCTACCCTTTCTCCTGAAGTGAGAAGCAAAATAACCTCAGCAGCCGTAGCTCTTGCAAAATCCATTGGTTATGTCGGAGCCGGTACTATGGAATTCCTTCTCGACGCAAACCAACATTTCTATTTCCTGGAAATGAACACTCGTATCCAGGTAGAACACCCTGTAACAGAAATGATTACCGGGATTGACATTGTGGAAGAACAGATACGTATTGCTGCAGGTTACTCTTTGTCAGAGATTTGCATAAATCCTCCCATGCAAGGGCATTCCATCGAATGTCGCATATATGCCGAGGATCCCGAATCAGGATTTCTTCCTTCGCCGGGTGACATCCATTTACTGGCCTTCCCTCAAGAAATGCACGTACGCATCGATTCAGCCTATAATGGCCCGGGGCGTGTTGAACCCTTTTTCGACCCCATGATTGCCAAACTCATCGTCCACGGCCCCGACCGCGATACTGCCATACGTCGTATGAACCTCGCCTTGCGAAATTTCCATTTGCAGGGGATCAAAACCAATATCCCTTTTCTTATCCAGCTTATTAATCATCCTGCCTATAATTCTAATGAGATTTCCACCCATTTTATTGCTCAAAATTTAAATGAAATAAACCTCAAGGCAGCCGAAGAACGAAAGCAGGTGGATAGCAAAGTACTCCTGGCCGGTTTCCTTTTGTATTCTTTAGGTAAAAAACTCAGCAATGAAGGTATATGGGCATCGTTGGGATATTGGCGTCATTTGCCCAGGCTCCGCTTAGGCATTGAAGCGCAATCGTTTGATGTAGATATTCTGGAACATAAAAAAGACAAACTTGTTTTTACTACCGGGGATAAGATTATGGTGGCCGAGCTAAGAGAAAAAAAACCTCCACGCTTGAGTTTTTGTCTCGATGGACACCAGATAAGTACCGTATTAGGCGAAACACCGGATGGAAGCGTAATAATTTCTTATAATGGGTTTAATTACCTCTGCTACAGGGCAGACATTTTACCCAATCATGAATTTTATGAAACCCTTACAGGAATGGGTTCAAGCGCAGAGCCAGGCAAAATTTTCC